>CAZNHG010000264.1:0-4770 GCA_964572555.1 uncultured Devosiaceae bacterium
GGCGAGTACATGGACTATGTCCGTGCCGGAAGCGACAACCGCACCATCAAGGCACCCGCGGAGCCGGGCATGTACGAGGTGCGCTACGTCCTCAACGAGGGCGACCGCACCATGGCATCGACCCCCATCGAAATCACCGAGCCGGAGGTGACGGTTTCCGCACCGGAGTCCGGTCTCGCCGCCTCGCGCATCGAGGTGGACTGGTCGACCCCGGTGGATAATCGGGACTACATCACGATCGTCCCCGTGGGCGCCGATGAGGGGACGTACAACGACTACATCCGCGCCGGCAGCGACAACCGCACGCTGGCGACCCCGCCCGAAGCGGGGCTCTACGAGGTACGCTACGTTCTCGCCCAGGGCGACAGGACCATGGCCACCGCGCCGATCGAGCTTACCGCCCCTCAGGCCACGATTTCGGCCACCGGGACCGTACGGGCCAGCACGGAGATCGAAATCGAATGGAGCGGCGACACGCCCGATCCGCGCGACTACATCACCGTGGTACCGGCCGGGGCCGAGGAAGGCGCCTACAATGACTATGTCCGCGCCTCCAACGGCCCGTCCGTCACCCTGGCGGCGCCGGACGATCCGGGCCTCTACGAAGTGCGCTATGTCCTCACGCGGAACGACGCGACCCTGGCCAGCACCACGGTCGAGGTGATCGCCGAGGACGCCACGCTCAACACGGGCGGATCGCTTGAGGCACCCTCCAGCGCGGCACCGGGCGAAGTGGTCGGCGTCGACTGGTCGGCGGAGTCGGGGGAAAGCCTGCGCATCTCGCTGGCGGAAGCCGATCAGGCCGATTTCACCTGGATCGAGGCCAAGCCGACGGACAACGAGCCGCCCTTGTCCTTCACTATGCCGCAGGAAACGGGATTCTACGAATTCCGCCTCCTAGACATCTCCAACCAGAAGGTGCTGAGCCGGGCGACCATCGAGGTCAAGTGAACAGGGGCGCACCTTGCGTCCACGCATCGATTGCAACGCCGGGCATGGACATATGCCCGGCGTTTTGCTGTTGTGGCAAGAGGATGAGGGAACGGGGGTTCAGCTCATGGACGCGACACGACTGTATTCTCGTGCGGCTCGAGTGAAGACCGCCCTGGCCGGGGCCGTTCTGGCGGCCGGCACCCTGGCGCTGCCGGCTGTGGCTCAGAACGAACCACTGCCCGAGCCGGCCGGCGACGTCCTGCTGACCGTCACCGGCAACATCGCGCGCACCAACAACGGCGATGTTGCCGAATTCGACCGCGCCATGCTCGAGGCGTTGCCCGACGCAACGCTGGAGACCAGTACGGTCGTCACCGACGGCGTGAACACTTTCACCGGCTTCTACATGACGGACCTGCTGGACCTTGTCGGGGCCGAAGGTGACACAGTCACCGCCAGCGCCCTCAACGACTACGTCATCGACATCCCCATGACCGATTTCGAGCGCTTCGACGTCGTCGTCGCCTCGCAAATGGACGGCGAGCGCCTGCTGCCGCGCAACAAGGGACCCTACTGGATCGTCTATCCGCGCGACGACCATGACGAGTTGCAGGACATCCGCTACGACTATCGCTGGGTGTGGCAGCTCATCCGGCTCGACGTGAAATGAAACGCCTGCGCGGCGATACGATCACCTACGCCGTCTCGGGTCTCGCCATCTTCGTGTTCGCCGTTCTTCTGGTCTTCGCCCTGATCCGGCTGATCGATACCGAAACCGAAATGCGCCGCAATGTCGGCGACAACATGCTGTGGGCCATCGCCCAGGCCCACGCCGCGGCGCTGCAGATGGACAGCGCCATCGCCCGCCGAACCGGCCTGCCCGGCAGCGATGCCGAACTCGAACGCCGATACAACGTCCTTCTGAGCCGGCTGGACCTGCTCACCTCGGGGCCGCAGAGCCGCTACATGGCAGAACTTGGGTTCGAACAGGACATCGAGACGCAGTACCGGAACATCCTCGCCGACGAAGACACCATACTCGGCCTTGCGCCCGGCGATACTGCGACAGCCGCGGCCCTGCACGACCGGCTGGGGACCTTCGCCCGCACGCTCGGCCGCGCCGCCAACAAGTCGATGGTCGCACACTGGGACGTTACCGGCGCCCGGCTCGATGCCCAACATGCAGCAATCCTGCAGGTCATCATATCGATCGTCGCCATCCTCGCGCTCGGCATCTTCCTGTCCGTGACAACCCTGCGCGCCGTCCTCGCCAAGCAGCGCGTCCAGCGTTCGCTCGCCCGCGAGCAGGAGATCGGCGAGACCTATCGCAGCTTCGTCGCCCTGGTCTCGCATCAGTTCCGCACGCCCCTCTCGGTGATCGACTCCGCCATGCAGCGCCTTGTGCGCCGCGGCGACGGCATGACCATTGACGACATCAAGACCCGCGCCGAGCAGGCGCGTGCCGAAGTGCACGGGCTTACCCGGCTGATCGAGACCACGCTCGACGCCATGCGGCTCGACGCCGACCAGGTCGAAACCGATCCGCAGCCATGCGAAATCGGCCCGTTCGTCGAAACGATCAGGAACCGCCAGCTCGATACGACACCGCACCGCAGGATCGTGGTGACCGTCGGCAACGAAGTCCCGCCGCGCCTGACCACCGATCCGATCCTGGCCGAGCAGATCCTGGGGAACCTCGTCTCCAATGCGGTGAAGTACTCGCCCCACAACGAGCCGGTCGGCCTCTCGGTGCATGCCGAGGCCAACGAAATCCATTTCGCCGTGACCGATAACGGCATCGGCATTCCCGAAGCCGAACACGAGCTGCTGTTCAACCGTTTCTTCCGCGCCAGCACCGCCTCGGGCATTCCCGGTTCGGGGATCGGGCTGAGCGTGTCCAACCAGCTCGCCCGCATCCTGGGCGGCCGGCTTGATTTCACCAGCCGCAGCGGCCACGGCTCGACCTTCACCCTGATCCTGCCGGTCGAAGCATCTGCACCGCGATCGGCAACCGAAGCCCGCGCGAAATTCCAGGCCGTCGAAAGCCAGACATCGTAAAACTCTCGCACGCCCAAAGTGTTGTCCCGGCAAGTATCTGTCGGGCGGTGCATCCACAACTGCCGGGTGCTTGCGCGGGTGCGAAGATGCGCTTATCCACCGTCTTTTCGCTTTTCGCCCTATTCTATGGTTTCCAACAGGATTCCTTGAGCTATCGTCAAATCGGGGAGATCTTTGCGATAGGCGGAGGAGCTATATTATGGAACATCTTGCAAAAAGGTTGGGGTTGAAAACCGATCCCGTTATTTTCTTTGTATCGGCAGGCTTCATGATCGTTTTCCTTTTGGCCTTGGTCGTGGCACCGGAGCCGATCGGAGACGCTTTCGGATCCGGACGGGCCTGGGTCGTCACGAACCTTGGCTGGTTCTTCATAATGGGTGTGAGCGTCTGGCTTGCGTTCCTGCTTTGGGTGGCGATCAGCAAATACGGCCGGATTCGCCTCGGCGGTGCGGATGCAAGGCCTGAGTACGGCAATCTTTCCTGGTTCACCATGCTGTTCGCGGGTGGAATCGGTACCGTCCTGATGTTCTGGGGCGTTGCGGAGCCGGTGTTTCACTTCTCCAATCCGCCGCGCGGCGGCGTCGAGCCGCATTCGGTGGCAGCGGCCCAGGACGCGATGGGGTTCGCCCTCTACCATCTGGGGCTGCATACCTGGACGATCTTCACCCTGCCGGGGCTCGCCTTCGCGTATTTCATCTACCGGTACGACCTGCCGGTGCGCGTAAGTTCGGTCTTCTATCCGCTTATCGGTAACGGGATCTACGGCCCCCTCGGCAAGACCATCGATATCTTCGCGCTGCTGGGCACGCTGTTCGGTGTGGCCGTCTCCATCGGCCTGGGGACCTCGCAGATCAATGCGGGGCTGGGCGAATTGTTCGGTGTTCCCGACGCGGTCACCCCCAAGGTGATCATCATCGTCGTTCTCACCGCGGTCGCCGTGTCCTCCATCGTCGCCGGCCTCGACAAGGGCGTGAAGCTGTTGTCGAACATCAATATCGGCATGGCGACGGCGCTGATGCTCTTCGTCCTGATTGCCGGCTCGACCGTGTTCCTGCTGCGGGGAATCGTCGAAACACTGGGCATTTACGTCTCCAACATCGTTCCGCTTGCCTTCTGGAACGACACGCTGGCCCAGTACACGCATGACGAAGGGGGCTGGGGCTGGCAGGGCAACTGGACGGTCTTCTACTGGGCCTGGACGGTGACCTGGTCGCCCTTCATCGGCATTTTCGTGGCCCGCATCTCCAGGGGCCGGACGATCCGTGAATTTGTGCTCGGGGTACTGTTCGCGCCCTCGCTGTTCACACTTGTCTGGTTCTCGATCTTCGGATGGTCGGCAATGCAGATCGACGGTATCGGGGATGTGGCGCGCGGCGCTCTCGGCGACGAAGCCGGCTCGATGTCCCGGGCCGTTGCCGAAAGCGTACCCCTGGCGATGTTCGCGTTCTTCGAGCATTTCCCCTTCACGACCCTGATCCAGGGCCTGGCCGTCGTCATCGTGGCGATCTTTTTCGCCACCTCGTCCGACTCCGCCTCCCTTGTGGTCGACATGCTGTGCACGGGCGAGGCCGATGCCGGCCCGGTCCGCCAGCGCGTCTTCTGGGGTGTGTCGGAAGGCGCGCTCGCCATGATGCTCATCGTCTTGGCGGGTGACGCGGGACTGACCGCCCTTCAACAGGTGATCACCGTGATAGGCCTGCCCATCTTCATCATGGTGTTCATGATGATGTTCTCTCTGCTCCGCGGACTGATGAAGGAGCAGATCGGCGAAGTCCAGGT
>CAZNHG010000265.1:0-4755 GCA_964572555.1 uncultured Devosiaceae bacterium
CCGTTGCACACGTTCTCGGCGAGCGTTTCGAGAAACCGGGCGTGCGGGGCGATGGCGAACAGCTTTTGCGCCGTCATGCGGGCATCCCGGCTAGCGCTTCCGTTCTGATTGAATCAGAACGGAAGCTCCAGGTTCTTGAGCGGTCGCGTTTTCGAACCGAACAAGTGGTGTCCACTTGTTCTGAAAACGCTCCAGCACCCTCTCAGCCGCCTCGCGCGCCGCCGGGTCGCCAACATGCAGCCAGGGCGCGTTGAGCAGCACGCCCCGCAGCGTGCCGCGTTCACGTGCGGCATGCATGAGGTCGAGAAAGGAGAACGCGCGCCCGGGCGTCCCGGCGAAGACGCTGCGCGCCACCAGTGCCGTGCCCGAATAGATGACGGGCAGGCCCCGGTCGTTGGTGACCATACCGTCCGGGGCGAGGCAGAAATCGTGGCTGCGCGCAAAGCCCGTGGCGCGGGCCGGATGGACGCACAGAACGCCGATTTCGGTCGTTTCGTCAAACGCTTCGTAGAGGCGCTTGAGCGGGGTATCCTCACCCGGTACCCAGAACGAGTCGGTATTCATCAAAAAGAACGGATCGCTCTGGATGAACGTCATCGCGCGCCTGGCCCCGCCGCCGGTGTCGAGCAGTTCCGCGCGCTCGTCGGAGATGGCGAAACCGGTGTCGGCGAAGCGCGCCGCGAGCCGAGAAACATGGTCGGTGATCTGTTCCGCAAGGTAATGGGCGTTCACCGCGAAGCGCCGCACACCTTCGGCGCGGCAGTTGGCGACTACCCTGTCGATGAGCGGCATGCCGCCGACGGGGATCAGGGGCTTGGGGATCGTCTCGGTCAGCGGCCGCATGCGTTCGCCGCGCCCGGCGGCGAGAAGAACGGCATCGGGGGTGAATCGCTCGGTCATCGGCGCGATGAAAGCGCGGCAGGAAGCGCAAGTCCAGCCATTCAAAAGCCCTCCGGCGGCCCGAGCCCGGCGGCCCCGGCCGCAGCGGCGAAATCGCGGTTCGAATCCGCCCAGCTCAGTTTGGCGATGCGCCCGTCACCCGTCCCGTCGAGATCGAGCCGGATGCTCAGCGTCGCGCGGGCGGCAAGGTCGGGGGCACGTTCGGGCCATTCCACCAGCAGGATTGCCCGGTCGTCGTCGAGAATGCCCAGTTCGTCGATCTCGCGGGCATCGGCGAGGCGGTAGAGATCGACATGCAGGACATGCATGTCACCGGCCTCGTAGGGCTGGACGAGCGCGAAGCTGGGGGACGGCACGTCCATTTGCGGGGCACCGGCCAGCGTGCGGATGGTGCTGCGCGCCAGCGCCGTCTTGCCGGCCCCCAGGCCACCCTCGAGCGCGACGATATCGCCGGGAGCGAGCGTTGCGGCCAGAACGCGGCCCAGCGCGTTTGTCGCCGCCGGGTCCGGCAGGGCGAGGGTGAGGCGTTGCGGCTCCATGGGGCTACTCGGCGGCGCTGACGGCTTCGCCCGGATCGGCGGGGATGGAGACGATGACGCGCGTGCCCTTGGGCTCGCGCCGCTCCAGCGACACCGTACCGCCGTGCAGGCTGACGAAGGTCTTGACGATGGCGAGCCCGAGCCCCGCCCCGCGCTGGCGCCCCTCGCTGGAGCGTCCCTCGAAGCGCTGGAAGAGCGCGGCCTTCATCTCCTCAGAGATCCCGACGCCCTCGTCCTCGACGGTGAAAACGATGCGCCCGGCGCGGCTCGACACGCCCAGGCGCACCTCGGTGCCCGGCGCGGAGAAGCGGGTGGCGTTGGAGAGGAGATTGTAGAGAACCTGCACGATGCGCGTGCCGTCGGCGGTGAAGGTCGGCAGATCGTCGTCGATGGACACCACGAGGTTGGGCGGCGTCTCGCTGCCGCCAGAGGTCAGTGTGCCGACGAGCCCGGCGCGGGCGCGCTCGACGAGCCGGGAGACGTCCTGTTCCTCGAGCCGGAGTTCGGCCACGCCGGCATCGGCTGTGGCAAGGTCGAGAATGTTGTCGATGAGAACGCCCAGCGTCTGCGATGAGGCGCGGATGTAGTCGGTATAGGCGCGCTGCTTTTCGTTGAGATCGCCCGCCGTTTCCGAGGCCAGCAGGTCGGCGAAGCCGATGATGTTGGTCAGGGGCGAGCGCAACTCGTAGGAAACGTTCTGCACGAAGGCGTCCTTGAGCCGGTCCGCGGTCACCAGCGCGTCGTTGCGCTCCTTGAGAACGCGCTGATAGTTGGCGCTCTCGGTGACGTCGACGAAGGTCATCATGGTCTGCCCGTCGGGCAGGCGCGTCACCGCGTAGTCGATCATGCGCCCGTCGGCTCGCGTGATGCGGCCCGAGCGGTCGGTGCGGGCGGGATTGAGATCGACGACGTTCTGCTTGAGATCGCTCCAGATCGTCGCGCCGTCGTCGGGCATGGTCTGGGCGCACGCCTCGGCGACGTCGTCGATATGCGGGTGCTTGCCCAATTCGTTCATGGGCAGCTTCCAGAGTTCGGAGAGCCGCCGGTTGTGCAGGGTCAGCCGGCCATTGGTGCCGAACACCGCCACGCCCTCGCTGAGCGCGCCGAGCGTTTCGCCCTGCACCTCGATCAGGGCGTTGTACTTGCTCTCCAGCGCCAGGCGCTCCGTGATGTCCTCGAAAATGTAGATCACGCCGCTGGTGGCGCTGCTGGGCACCGAGACGACGTTGAGCGTGCGCCCGTCGGGCAGGTACCAGGGCTCCTCGCGCGGGGCGGTCAGCGTGTAGGATTCGAGGTGCCGGGCGCGCCAGGCCCGATAGTCCGCCTCGCTGGGGAGCTGCCCCTGCGTGCGCAGGCGGTCGAGAATGGCGGGCTCGTCGAGCCCGGCCTGCAGCCAGTCGGAATCGAGTTCCCAGAAGTCGACATAGGCCTTGTTGAAGTGCCTGAGGCGCTTGTCGCCGTCGAAGATCGCGATGGGGGTGGCGATGGCATCGATGATGCTGGCGTCGGGGCCCACGGCCGCCTCCATCGGCGGGACCGGGGCGGGCACGGCCGCCTGTTCGGCCTGCGGGCGCAGAAAGCCGCCCGTGCCGGCATCGGTCGAGAACAGCAGCATCGAATATCCCGCATAGCCGGGCAGGTCGCGCTCGAACTCCAGCGGGCCGCTGGTCTCGGCGAGGCGCGCGAGCATGCTGCGTGTCTCCCCGCGCGCGAGGAGCTCGGGGATATCGCCCGGGTCGTTTTTCGCGCCCACGGCCTCGGCGAGCTTCCAGTAGGCGGCATTGGCATAGACCAGCGTCCCGTCCGGATTGCGCAGCCAGGCGGGGAGCGCGAACAGATCGAACAGGATTTCAGCGCTCAGCGCGGCCGGCAGGTCGCGGCGCGGCTCCTGGGCGGGCGCGGCGGCATCCCCGGTCTCGGGCTGGGCGGTTGCGGGACGGGCGCGCAGGACGGCCGCCCCCCCGATCAGCCGGCCGCTGACGCGCACCAGCCGCCCCTCGAGGGTGACGAGGCTGGTGTCGAAGGCGCGCGCCTCGTTCTTGAGGGCGCTGACCTGGCTGGCGAGCAGCGCCGCGTCCGTCTGGGTCAGCCAGTGCCGGAACGCGGCGACATCGGAGAGCTCCGCGCCCCGGGGAAGGAGGATGTCGGATTGCCCGTAGATCGCGGGGGCGGCATTGATGTCGCGCCACACGATGGTGACCTCGGACAGCCCGTCGAGAATGCCCGTGGCGAGATCAAGCTCGGCGCGCATCCCGGCCATTTGCTGATAGGCCTGATCGGCCAGCTCTGTGCTGCGCCGGCGGGCGCGGCGGACCATGTAGCTGGCGGTCAGGCCGAACCCCAGCGCGCCCACGGCGATGGCCACGGGTGCGGCGGCGGAGAACTGGGAAGCGGTGATCGGGGCGGACAATACCGGCGTCGCGGTCAGCAGGGTCAGGGGTGCCGCCTGAATCGCGCTGAATCCCTGACGTATCCGGAATCGTTCCGGTCGCATGCCCATTGGTCTCCGCAGGTCCCGCCGCCTGGGCGCCGCCGGATGGGCGCCCGAATCACCAACAAGATACCGGGCAGAAGAATCCGGCTACAAGAGTCAAAATGACCGGGGTGTGTATTAATCGCGTAAGGTCCTCGGCAAAAACGAAAAAGGGCCGCGGTCGCTTGTTGAATCGCGACCGCGGCCCTTTTCGCTTCGCCCATGCGGGCCGCACCCCGAACCGGCGTCCGGGGTGCGGACAGGCACGAGATTAGATCGTCGGGCGATCAAACCAAATCGCCCAACGATCCGGATTTCTAGTGGTCGCGCCGGTTAAGCGAAAACCGGATGCCACTTTTTCGCCCGGCGCTTTAGTAGCGGTACTGCTCCGGCTTGAACGGACCGTTCTGCGGAACGCCGATGTACTCGGCCTGGTCCTTGGTCAGCTTGGTGAGCTTGGCGCCCAGCTTGTCGAGGTGCAGCTCGGCGACCTTCTCGTCCAGGTGCTTGGGCAGGACGTAGACCTTGTTCTCGTACTCGGCGGCCTTGCCCCACAGCTCGATCTGCGCCAGCGTCTGGTTGGCGAAGGAGGCGCTCATCACGAAGCTGGGGTGACCCGTGGCGTTGCCCAGGTTCACCAGACGGCCCTCGGACAGCAGAATGACGCGCTGGTCCTGGGAGAGCTCGACGATGTCGACCTGCGGCTTGACGTTGGTCCACTTGAAGTTCTGCAGCTCGGCGACCTGGATCTCGTTGTCGAAGTGGCCGATGTTGCACACGATCGACATGTCCTTGAGCTTGCGCATGACATCGAGGGTGATGATGTCCTTGTTGCCGGTCGTC
>CAZNHG010000266.1:0-4738 GCA_964572555.1 uncultured Devosiaceae bacterium
ACCCTAACCTTGGCAAGGTTATGCTCTACCCCTGAGCTACGCCCGCGCTCCGGTCGGCGATGCCCTTGGCACCGCGCCGACGGGCGCTTATATGCCTAATCGAATCGCCAAATGCAACCCAATTTTCAGCTTGCCTGTATCGCTGGTGGGAGGGATGTGGTTTGCTGATGGAGCAATGCGGGACAAAGGCGCCGGTTTTCCGGCGCGAAGAGGATACAACGACCATGGATCTCAACCTGTCACAGCCCGGCGGCAACGGCGCCAATCAGGCGACACCGCCCGACCTGATCAAGGAATCCTCCACCCAGAACTTCCAGGCCGACGTCATGGACGCCTCAAGGAGCGCGCCTGTGCTTGTCGACTTCTGGGCGCCCTGGTGCGGCCCCTGCCGCCAGCTCGGCCCCGCGCTCGAAAAGGTGGTGACCGAATTCGCCGGCGCGGTGAAACTGGTCAAGATCAATGTCGACGAGAACCAGGCGCTTGCCGGCCAGCTGGGCGTGCAATCGATCCCCGCGGTCTTCGCCTTCGCCGGCGGCCAGCCGGTGGACGGCTTCATGGGGGCCCTCCCCGAAGGTGAGCTTCGCAAATTCGTCCAGAAGATCGTCGACAACGCCGGCGGTGCCGGCCGGAATCAGGACGACACCGGCTCACAGATCGATCAGGCGCTCGAGGCGGCCAATGCCGCCCGCGAAGCCGGCCAGACCGATCAGGCGGAGCAGATCTATGGCGCGATCCTGCAGCACGTTCCCGATCACACGGGCGCCCTGACCGGCCTCGCCACCACGCTGACCGCCCGGGGCGATCTCGACCGCGCGTCGGCAACCCTCGACATGGTCGGCGAAGAGGGCCGCAAGGAGCAGGACTACCTTGCCGCCGTCGCCGCGCTCGATCTCAAGAAGGAAGCCGCCGAACTCGGCAGCCGGGCGGATCTCGAAGCGCGGCTGGAGGCGAACCCGGACGATCACGACGCCCGCTACAACCTGGCGCTGCTTCGCAACGCCGAGGGCGATCGCCTCGCCGCGGCGGAGACGCTCGTCGACCTGATGCGCCGCGATCGCGAATGGAACGACGACGCGGCGCGCAAGAAGCTCCTCGAACTGTTCGAGGCCTGGGGACCGAAGGATCCGGCCACCGCCAAGGGCCGCCGGATGCTGTCGACGGCCCTGTTCTCGTAGATGAGGCAAGCAATGGCGCGCCGCCCGACATCGCCGGCCGACCTGCCACAGACCGTGCCGCTGTTCCCGCTGGCCGGCGCGCTGCTGTTGCCGCACACCCACCGCCCGCTCAACATCTTCGAGCCGCGCTACCTCACCATGGTCGATCACGCCCTGGCGACGGATCGCATGATCGGGCTCATCCAGCCCGAAGAAACCAGCGAGGAATCCCCCAGGGGCAAGGACGTGCCCCTGCGCAGCGTGGGGTGCCTGGGGCGGATCGTGCAGTTCGACGGCAGCGAGGACGATCGCTACCTGATCGTTCTCGAAGGACTGACACGCTTCGACATAGGGGCGGAACGCCCCGTCGACACGCCCTTCCGCCAGGCCCGCATCGAGGCCGCGCGCTTTGCCCGCGATTTCGAACACCATGCCGGAGAGGAGGCCGTGGACCGCAAGCGCTTCCTCGCCATCATGCGCGAGTATGCCGATTTCGCCCAGATCGAGCTGGACTGGAACGAGATCGACGAAACGGACACCGCGGATCTGGTCAATTTCGCCTGCATGATGAGCCCCTACGGCGCCGCGGAAAAACAGGTCCTGCTCGAGGCCAGCACGCTGGGCGACCGCGCCGAAACGCTCATCGCCATGGCCGAACTGGAAATGGCGCGCAGCCGCTCGGGCACAACGCTGCAGTAGAGCCATGGCCGGCGCCGTCCCCGACCTCGATCCGAAAACGCTCGAGATGCTGGTCTGCCCGCTGACCAAGACGCGGCTGACACTGAGCGAGGACAGGACCGAACTCATCTCCCGCGCCGCGCGCCTGGCCTTTCCCATCCGCAAGGGCGTGCCGATGCTCTGCCTCGACGAGTCGCGCAACCTCTCCGACGGGGAATACGACGCCTTGAAGGATTGAGCGCGAGGGGACCACACTGGATCATTTTGTCGTTTCACGGAAACGCCCGAATGATCCAGGTCCTTGTTTTGTCGCGCTTCCGAACCGCAAAAGTGGTACCCACTTTTGCTGGAAGCGCTCCAAGCTCAGATCGCCTGTCCGTGCAACAGCCGCGGCCCGCCGGACAGTCCCGCCGCGTGCCGGATCAGGCCCGACTTGACGAACGGCACCCGGTCCACCACCCCCAGCCCGAAATCGCGCGCCGCGCGCACCGGCGCCACGTCGTTGGAGAACAGCCGGTTGAGCCCGTCCGTCGCCATGGCCATGAGCGCGGTATCGAACCGGCGCCAGCGCTGATACGTTTCCAGGACGTCCGCCGCCCCGATATCGAGGCCCAGCCGCTGGGCCTCGATCACCACCTCGGCCAGCGCCGCCACGTCCTTGAGCCCCAGATTGAGCCCCTGCCCGGCGATCGGATGCACCACATGCGCCGCATCGCCGATCAGCGCCAGGCGCGGCGCGATCATTTCGCGCGCGATCTGCATGTGCAGCGGGAAGGCCTGAACCGTATCGTCCACCGTTACCGCACCGAGACAGGACCCCATCGCCTCTTCGATGATCGGCGCCAGTTCGTCCGCCGGCGTGCCAGCAAGCCGTCTGGCGTCGTCGGTGTGTTCGGTCCACACCAGCGACGAGCGCTTGTTCGGCAGGGGCAGGCTGGCGAACGGGCCGGCGGGCCGGAAATGTTCATAGGCCGTGTTCTCGTGGTCGCGCTCGTGCGCGATCGTGGTGACGATGCCCATCTGGTCGTATGGGTGCCCGATCACCTTGATCCCTGCCATGCCGCGCAACGCCGAGCGCGCACCGTCAGCGGCGACGATCAGCGGCGCGGTCAGCGTGCTGCCGTCTTCAAGGGCAAGTTCGCCGTGCCCGCCTGGCCCGGAAAGCCCCGTGATCGTGACGGGCGTGAGCATGTCCACCCTGCCCTCCAGCGCATCGAGCAGTGTCTGGGCCGTCACCCGATTGGGCACCATGTGCGCATACGGGCGCCCCGGCGCCACGTCGCCGGAAAAGCTCAGGAACAGCGGCCGTGAAATATCGCCGCTGCCCGAGTCGGTGATTTTCATTTGCGCGACCGGCGTCGCTTCCGCCGCCATACGCTCCCAAAGACCCAGCCCCTCGAACACGCGCACCACCCCGGCCGCAAGCGCGGAGGCGCGCGCGTCCTGCGGCACGGCGAACGGCCGGCGGTCGCAGATCGCCACCGACAGTTCCGAACCGTAGCGCACCAATGCCGCCGCCAGCGTCATGCCCACCGGGCCACCGCCCACGATGATCACGTCGTAAGAAGCCATCTGCCTGTCCTCGTTGGCGGGACCCCGCGCCCGCTGCGCTCCAATGTGAGCCGCGGCGCGTCTTCGTGCAACGGGTCGAAGCGCCGCGCCACCCCTCAGGGCTTAATATTGATCATGCGCTGTGCATATGCCCAACGATTGTGCACATTTCCTGACCTCTCGTGCGGAAATGCGGCAGCTCTGAAAACCACCCTTCGAAAAAACCCAATAAATACAGAATCTTGGCGCAAAGACGGTCAGTTTGGCACGGCTTTTGAGTCTAGTGCGACGGGATTTGCGTTCATAGGGCAAGAAAGGAAAACCTGATGAAACTGGTGGTTGCAATCATCAAACCATCACGGCTCGAAGAGGTACGTCAGGCGCTGAACTCGCTTGATGTACACGGCATGACCGTGACCGAAGTGAAGGGCTATGGCCGCCAGAAAGGCCACTCGGAAATCTATCGCGGTACCGAATACGCCGTCCATTTCCTGCCCAAGCTCAAGGTCGAAATCGCCGTGGACGCCGAACACGCCGACGCGGTGAGCACCGCCATCCGCGAAAGCGCGCAGACCGGACGCATCGGCGACGGAAAGATCTTCGTCATGGACCTCGACCAGGTGACCCGCATCCGGACCGGCGAGACCGGTTCGGGGGCGCTCTGAGCGATGCAGTCCAACAGAATTACTGGAGACAATCAGATGACACATCTCAAACTGTCGAAACTTGCGGGGATCGCCACCGTCGCGACCCTTGCGCTTGCCCTGCCCGCCTTCGGTCAGGAAGCGGCGGCCGAAGAGGCCGCGACGCCCGAATGGTCCCTTATCTTCAACACCCTTTTGTTCCTCATCGGCGGTTTCCTCGTCATGTGGATGGCGGCGGGCTTCGCCTGCCTCGAGATGGGACTGGTCCGTTCCAAGAACGTTTCCATGCAGGGCCTGAAGAACATCGCGCTATATTCCATCGCCGGCATCATGTTCTGGGCCACCGGTTATAGCCTCATGTATTCCGGCGTCGATGGCGGCTTCATCGGCTCCTTCGGCCCCTACAACTTCCCCGGCGTGGGCGCGGACGACCACGGGGCCGGCTATTCGGTCGCGTCCGACTGGTTCTTCCAGATGGTGTTCTGTGCCACCACCGCCTCGATCGTCTCCGGCACCCTTGCCGAGCGCATCAAGCTGTGGCCGTTCCTTATCTTCACCGTCATTCTGACCGGCTTCCTCTACCCGATCACCGGCGCCTGGCAGTGGGGCGGCGGCTGGCTGGCCGAGATGGGCTTCGCCGACTTCGCCGGCTCGACCCTGGTGCACTCGGTCGGCGGCTGGGCCGCGCTGGCCGGCGCCCTGATCCTGGGC
>CAZNHG010000267.1:0-4719 GCA_964572555.1 uncultured Devosiaceae bacterium
TCGAAAACGCGACCACTCAAAACTTAGAACTTCCGTTCTGATTCAATCAGAACGGAAAATGCTCTAACCTGCCGCCCATCATCACGTTCAAGGATTGCCGAATGAATACCGACCTGCTTAAGCGCCTGTGCGAAACCCCGGGCGCGCCGGGACACGAACACCGAATCCGGGCCCTGATCGAATCCGAGATCGAGGGACTGTTCGACGAGGTGCGCACCGATGCGATGGGATCGCTCCACTGCGTGCGCAAGGCGCGCGGCGGCGCGAAGAACCCGAAAAAGGTCATGCTGTTGTGCCACATGGACGAGATCGCCTTTCTCGTTACCCATGTCAGCAAGGAAGGCTTCATCCGCGTCGATCCGGTGGGCGGGTTCGACAAGCGCAACCTGTTCTCCCGGCGCGTGCTGGTGTGCACGCCCGACGGCGACTACAAGGGCGTGATGAACCCCGGTGGCAAGCCGATCCACATCCTGCCGCCCGAGGAAGCCAAGAAAATCCCCGAGATTTCCGAGTTCTTCATCGATATCGGGCTGGGTGAGGAAACGGCCGACAAGATCCAGGTCGGTGATTTCGTCGTCATGGACGAGCCCTTCTTCGAGATGGGCGACAAGGTCGTCTCCAAGGCACTGGATAACCGCGTCGCCTGCTGGCTCGGCATCGAGGCGGTGCGCCAACTCGAAAAGGAGGGTGCCGACAACCCTTACGAAATCCACGTGGTCTTCACGGCGCAGGAAGAGGTGGGGCTGCGCGGCGCCCGCACCGCGGCCCATGCCGTGCAGCCCGATATAGGCTTCGGCATCGACACCACGCTCGCCTGCGACACGCCCGGCGTGCCCGCCCACGAGACCGTGACCACGCAAGGCGAAGGCTTCGGCCTGCACGTCAAGGATTCCTCGTTTATCGCCGATGTGGAACTCACCCGCGCAATCGAGGCCATCGCCAGGGAAAAGGAAATCCCCTACCAGCGCACCATCCTTGCCCGCGGCGGCCAGGACGGCGCCGCCGCCCAGCAGGCGGCGGCCGGCGCCAAGGCGGTCGGCATCGTGGTGGGCACGCGCTTCATCCACACCGTCACCGAGACCATCGACAGCAACGACCTCGAGGCGGCCCGCGACATCATCGCCGCGTGCCTGGCGACGCCACTGCTGGAAAAATAGGACGCGCAAGGCGCCTCGGCTTCTTTCCTTCTTCCCGAATGGGAAGAAGGAAAGTGCGCCCGGCTTAACCGGCCGCCGGGTGCAGCACCCGATCCGAAATCCGCCGCCGCAGGGCGCCATAGGGCGCCAGCAACGCCAGCGCCACGATGATCTTCACCGCGAAGTCGCCGAGCGCCAGCGATACCCACAGCGGCACTTCGGGTCCGACATCCCAGAAGGGAACAGGGAACCCCAGCGATCCGTCCTCGAGCCCCAACCCGGTGTCGAGGAAGGCGAAGGGGGTTGCGAACGCGATCCCGAAGAACAGGATCGTGTCGAGCACCGAGCCGATGGTCGAGGAGATCAGCGGCGCCTGCCACCATTTGGCGGCGCGCATGCGGTCGAAGATCGTCACGTCGAGGAACTGGGCCAGCAGGAACGCCGATCCCGAGGCGATGGCGATACGCGGCGAGGCGAGAAAGATCGACCACACCACGGCGATCGCGAAGCCCACCAGCACCACGCCGCGCGCCGCGCGCGGGCCGAAATGCCGGTTGGTGAGATCGGTCACCAGAAACGCGACAGGGTAGGTGAAGGCCCCCCAGGTCAGGATGCCGGCGAGATCGATGCCACCGACCTGGGCCTGGACGGGAAACTGGACGAGAAAATTCGAGGCCGCGACGACGGCGGCCATGGCGGCAACCGCCACGAAGAAACGAGCGAGCAAGGGTCATGCACCTCTATGTTGGCCGCAACTCCGGCAAATGACCGGCGCGGCATTGCAAAAAAAACAAACGCGGCACCCGTGGGGCGCCGCGCGTCAAACTAGCCGATCGAGAGCGGCGGCGCCAGACGCGCCGGCGACTCTCCCGCTTCTCAGGAAGCGGCGGCCGCGGTCTCGGTTTCCGCCTTGCGGATTTCCTGCTTCATGGCGCGCGCCTGGTCGGACAGCTCGGATTCGCTCGCCTTGAGAAGGAAGGCGTCGAGGCCGCCGCGGTGCTCGATGGAGCGCAGGGTCGACGCCGCGATCTTGAGCTTGTAGGAGCGCTGCAGCGCATCCGAGATCAGCGTCACGTTGCACAGATTGGGCATGAAACGCCGGCGCGTCCGGTTCTGCGCGTGGCTCACATTGTTGCCGGTCATCACGCCTTTGCCAGTCAGATCACAACGCCGTGCCATGGTTCTTCATTCCTAACTGTCGTTCACAACGGCCGCGGTCGCGGGGCTGCACCCGCCCTCGATCCGTTCCTATCATGGGAAAAGTCGCGTCTAAATAGTCAAACGCTGTGCGCACGTCAAGCGTTGTGGGCATTTCCGCCCCGGCTTCACGAATTGGTAAGCATGTTCGTTAATACTGAAACCTCCCCGAACGTGTTTCCTGTTTCGTGCCGTGCGGAGTTGCGTACCCTTGTTGATGACCGCCAGTTGGGCCCGCCGGGCCACCGCCGCCGCCACAACCGCCCTTTTCCTTCTTGCCTCCGCCTCCGCCTCCGCCTTCGCGGCCGGCGTTGCAACGCGGGCTGAATACGTCGTCAGCCTCGCGGGGGTCAACGTCGCCTCCCTCGCCATCGATTTCCGTGACGACGGCAAGAATTTCGCCATCGACGTCAGCGCGCAGGTTTCCGGCGTGGGCTCGCTCGTTTCCTCGGGCACGGCCTCCGCCGCCGCGCACGGCCTGAGCCGGCAGAACGAACTCGCGCCGCGCGACTTCGAGCTGCGGACGCGCACCAAGAAGGACAACTTCAACGTCAGTGTCGAATACGCCAGCGGCAACGCCACCGCGTTCAAGATCGAGCCGCCGCTCGAAACCCACGCCGGGCGCGTGGCGGTGGAGCGCAAGGATCTGCGCGGCGTCGGCGACCCGCTCGCCTCGTTCATCCTCAAGGGCGATGCGCTCGAACCCGAGCTGTGCAACCGCCGCCTGCCGGTATTCACCGGCGTCGAGCGCTACGACATCGCCATGCATTTCGGCGAGGCGCAGACCGCCACGTCCACCCGCACCGCCTATCAGGGGCCGGTGATCCTGTGCACGGTCGACTACATCCCCATCTCTGGCCACTTCAAGAGTTCGAAGATCACCAGTCACCTGGCAGATTCCGACCGGATTCTCGTGTGGTACGCGCCCTTGCGCGACACGGGCTACTTCATTCCCTATCGCGTGCTGCTGGGCACCACGGCAGGCGATCTATCCATGGTTCTGGTCGGGCTGGAGTAGAGCGTTTTCCCGCGAAACGGACACCACTTGTTCGGTTCGAACCGAAGGTCCGCGCAAGCGAATACGCGACCACTCAAGAACTGAGAGCTTCCGTTCTGATTTAATCAGAACGGAAAATGCTCTGGAGCTTCACGCTTCCGCCGTCCGGCACACGAACACCCCGACATCCTTCTCGATGGCGATCTCGCCGCCGCCGGTCTCCATGGCCTCGGCCAGCATGCCCTCGAGCTTTGAAAGCTGTTCCGGCGTCGCCTTGTCTCCCGGCGGGAACGAGGTGAGGAAGGCGCGCACGTCGTCGGGGTCCGTGCAGTGCAGCACGTCGGGGTAGGGGAAGAACGTCACGCTTTCGAATGCCGCCTCGAGCATCGGACGGGCGTTCTCGATACCGAACCGCTCCGCGCCCGGATCGCCCGGAGGCCCACCGAACGCGGCATGCCCGAACTGATAGAGCCGGCGCATGTTCTCCTGCCCGTTCGTGGAGATCACCGCTGTCCCGCCCGGCTTGAGAACGCGCACGATCTCGTCGATGGCCAGTTCCGGGTCTTCGGCGTGATAGAGCATGTGCAGCGCCAGGACATGCGCGAAGATGCCGTCGGCAAAGGAGAGATCGCAGATGTCCGCGCTTTCTCCCGCCAGCCCGCGCCAGCGCTTGACGCCCTCGACGCGCTTAAGCGCCTCCACGACCATGCCCTCTGACTGGTCGGCCATCCAGAGTCCCAGTCCGTCGGGGATCTGGCCGGCCGCCTCGCTCCAGAACCAACCGGCCCCGCACCCGATGTCGAGCACCTTGGTGTCCGCTTCGAACCCGGCGTGCGATGCGACGAACGAAAACCAGTCGCCCCGCCCGTACGTGGCATGCAGATGCGACCGGGCGGCAAGGCGGCTGCTGTCCCGGTACTGTTTCGTGCCCAGAAAGTTCTCGTTCACCATGCCACTCGTTTCGAAGCCCGCGGCGCCGGCAGGATCGCCGCGCCCTCACGCTCAATGTCGGGTCCCGATCTGAAACGGTCAACGGGTTTTTCGTTAAACGTCGCTCCGAAACCCCCGGTTTTCCTGACCCGATTTCCTAACGTTCGGAAAACTGTCACCCTGCGGGGGTTAACCCTTGGTTCGGATTCGGCCGCCGACGTGCCGGATTCACCCGATGTTAGGAAACGTGAACGGGTTTGAAGCGAATTTGACCCGAATTTTCTCCCAATTTGCCCCGTTAGCGGCTTGGCGCCGAATCGGCACACCATATGCAGTAGTGAACAAAATGGGACTCGTGAGTCGAAGCCGATTCGGCCCGTGTTTGTTCTCATTACGTTCCAAACGTGAACTTGGCACTTGCCGCTTGAGCACTTATGTGCCGGTGTGAGACACTTCAGC
>CAZNHG010000268.1:0-1045 GCA_964572555.1 uncultured Devosiaceae bacterium
CGGCATTGTCGGCCTGCCCAATGTGGGCAAGTCCACCCTGTTCAACGCCCTCACCCGCACGGCAGCAGCGCAGGCGGCCAACTTCCCGTTCTGCACCATCGAGCCGAATGTCGGCGAGGTCTCAGTGCCGGACGAGCGCATCGCCCGTATTGCCGAGATCGCCAAGTCCAAGGAGGTCATCCCCACCCGGCTCAGCTTCGTCGACATCGCCGGGCTGGTAAAAGGCGCCTCCAGGGGTGAGGGCCTGGGGAACCAGTTCCTCGCCAATATCCGCGAGGTCGACGCCATCGCCTATGTGCTGCGCTGCTTCGAGAACGACGACATCGTGCACGTCAACGGGCAGATCGACCCCATCGCCGATGCCGAGGTGGTCGAGACCGAGCTCATGCTCGCCGACCTCGAAAGCCTGCAAAAGCGCGTGCCCGCGCTCGAGAAGAAGGCGAAGGGCAACGACAAGGAAGCGAAGATCGCCCTCGAGCTCGTCAACCGCGCGATCGCCGTGCTCGACGCCGGCAAGCCGGCGCGGCACGTCCAGCGCTCCGAGGACGAGGAAAAGCCCTTCCGCGAACTCCAGCTCCTGACGTCCAAGCCGGCGCTCTACGTGTGCAATGTCGACGAGGATTCCGCCGGCAGCGGCAACGAGCTGACCGAGAAGGTCAGGGCCTACGCCGAAGAGCACGACGCCGGTGTCGTCGTCATCTGCGCCGAGATCGAAAGCCAGCTCGCTCAGCTCGAGCCGGAAGAGCAGGCCGAATATCTCGAAACGCTGGGCCTGCCCGAGCCCGGGCTCAACCGCCTCATCCGCGCCGGCTACGACCTGTTGAACCTGCAGACCTACTTCACGGCCGGCCCCAAGGAGACGCGCGCCTGGACGGTCCCCAGGGGCACCAGGGCGCCGCAGGCGGCGGGCGTAATCCATACCGATTTCGAACGCGGCTTCATCCGCGCCCAGACCATCGCGTACGAGGACTACGTGGCCCTTGGCGGAGAAGTCGCCGCCAAGGATGCCGGCAAGGCGCGGGACGAAGGCAAGGAGTACGTCGTC
>CAZNHG010000268.1:1055-4717 GCA_964572555.1 uncultured Devosiaceae bacterium
GACGGCGACATCATCCTGTTCAAGTTCAATACCTGACCTCCTTTCCCGCCGGCTCTGCGGAATCCAGCACACACAACAACTTATTTCCCTCTCCTCCACCGCTGCCTTTGACAAGGGGCCGCTTTTGCGCGACTTCTTTCGTCAGCGGGGTGCGGCCAATACTGCGATCTGGGACTCGCAGCTAGGCTTCATTGCATCGACGCGGGGGCTAACGAGGGATATTTCAACATGAACGCATTTACCTGGATCATCGTCCTGGCGGCGCTGGTGCTGGTGATCGGATATATCTGGTACACCGTACTCATCCGCCGCCGGAACAAGGCGCAGGAGGCCCTGTCCTCCATCGACGTCCAATTGCGCAAGCGCCACGACCTGCTGCCCAACATCCTGAAAATGGCCGATCAGTTCATGACGCACGAGCGTGAATTGATCTCCAAGGTCACCGACCTGCGCAACCGGGCGCAGCAACCCTATGACCCCTCGAAACGCGACGACGTCGAGAAGCACCTGGCAGCCGAGGGACAATTGCAGGGTCAGATGCGCCAGTTCTTCGCAGTGGCGGAAAACTATCCGGACCTGCGTTCCAGCGAGACCATCGTTCAGGCACAACAGACCTTCAACGAGGTCGAGGGCCACATCGCCGCCTCCCGCCGCTTCTACAACGCGGCCGTAAGCAGCCTCAACAACTCCGTTCAGATCTTTCCGGGCTCGGTCATCGCCAACATGGCCGGCATCCAGTCCATGCCTTTCTTCGAAATCGAGGACGAAGCGGCTCGCCAGCCGGTGGATGTCGGCAGCTATCTCGACGTGGGCGGCAAGGCTTGACGGGGAGCTGAACAATGACGGCAACAACTGAAAGGGCCCTCCCCCCGCAGGCGGAAGGGTTCGACGCCTATTACGACTCCAATATCTCGCCCGAACTCCAGAAGCTCGAAGGGCACCGCAAGACGGCCGTTCTGCAGTTCAAGATCGTGTGTGGCGTGGCGGTGCTCGGCATCGTCAGCTTCATAGCCGGCGCCGGCTTCGCCACCGGAACCATGGAGGACGTTCTGGCCTTCGGGGGCATGGCCCTGCTGTTCGGCGGCGTACTCGGCGCGGTTCTGATCCACAACCGCGCCCACGGAAAGATCAAGAAGGTGCTGGTGGGCGGCACCTGCGCCTTCATGGGCCTGGAGTACGCCGACAAGGACTTCCAGTTCCCCTTCAACCGGTTCAAGGACGCCCAGCTCCTGCCGAGCCACGACAAGCGCAAGCTCGAGGACCGCATTGCGGGCACGCACGACGGCGTGGCTTTCGAGCTGTGCGAGGCGCATCTCGAACGCCGCAAGCAATCGGGCGGCGACAATAGCAACAAGGACAGCACGGTCTTTCGCGGCCTGCTGCTGAAGTACAACTTTTCCAAGCCTTTCCACGGCCAGACCGTGGTGGTGCCCGACTTCACCTGGCTGGGCAACATGCTTGGCGGCGCTGGCAAGACGGGCGAGCGCGTGACCCTCGAGGACCCGCGCTTCGAAAAGCAGTTCGAGGTCTACTCGACCGACCAGGTCGAGGCGCGCTACCTCCTCACGCCGCGCTTCATGGAACGGCTGACGGAACTGGCGGGCCATTTCGGCAACACGCGCGGCCTGTCGGTCGCCTTCGACGAAAACGACCTTCTGATCGCCGTGCGCAGCAATCAGGACCGGTTCGAGGGCGGCGGCCTGTTCGAAAGTACGACGGAGCGCAAACGCGCCGACGAGCTTCTCGAAGAGCTTGGATTGATCTACGCGATTATCGACGTGCTCAACCTCACCGATACGACACACGCCTGACCCAGCGCGGCGGCGCGGCCTGCCCGCGTTGCCGCCCTCACACGCACAAGGGGTAGGCAGCACAGCGGAAACAGGGCACGTTAGGGTGCGACGTGTGTGACAATCCTGGTTTCCGATGCGAATGCCGTTCCATAACCATTTGATACGACTACCCTTTCTCCTTCTCATTGTCGCGACTCTGACGCTCGGCGCGGCCCCCGCGAACGCGCAATCGCTGATTCCCGGCCTCGGCGGCGGCTCCTCGAGCGGCGAAAGCAGCAGCGATGGCGGCTCCGGCGAAGGCAGCGGCCAGAGCGCGCCGCTTCAACAGCTTCTTGAAGTACTTAAAGACGACCAGGCCCGCCAGCAGCTCATCACCGAACTCGAGGAAACCGTCAACAATCAGGGCGATGGCAGCGCAAGCGGTGAAAGCAGCAGCGAAAGCGGTGCGCAGCAATCCGGTGGCGGGGACACCGTCACCGAGGAGTTGCGGCTCGCCGGCGCCCAGATCGCCGATCGAACGGACCGGGTCGCGAGCGATTTACGCACCTCGCTGAGCAATCTGTGGACCCAGATGCTCGCGGTGCCGGGGCTGTTCACCAGCATCACCGGCGCGGACATGCAATACCTCTACCGGCTGGCCATAAGTCTCAGCGCGCTGATCGTGATCACCTATGGCGGCCTTTTCCTGATGCGGGCGGTCACCGACCGGCTGCGCAACCGCCTGCGCATCACGATCAACAGTAACGGCTGGGTGTCCAGAACGCTGGCCGTCCTCGCCACCCTGACGCTCGACCTGGTCAACATGCTCGTTCCCTGGGCGGCGGGGTACGCCGTCGCCTTCGCCATTCTGGGCACGCCCGGCACGCTAAGCTTTGCCCAATCGCTCTACCTGAACGCTTTCCTGGCCATCGAGGCGGCAATGGCCGTGCTGCGTACCATCCTCGCACCGCGGCGCGACTCCGCACGCCTTGTGAGCCTCGATGGCCCGCAGGCGGCCGCCATAATGCGCTGGAGCAGGATCATCGGCCTCCTGCTCGCCTACGGACAGCTTCTCGTTCTGCCCCTCGTGACGCGCACCCTGTCGAATGCGGCCGGACGCGCTATCGGCATTCTCGGGCTCATACTGGTGCTCGCGGTCCTCGCAGCCGCGATCATGCGGGCACGCGGACCGGTGACCCGGCTGCTCATGCGCTACACGAACAACCGCGGCGTCGCCGCCATTCTGCGCTACTGGCACATTCCGCTGCTCGCCTATCTCGGCGTGCTGCTCGTCATCGCCCTCGCGCAGCCGATATCGGCGCTCTACGCGGTACTGGTGACCAATCTTCAAATGGGTGCGGCGATCCTCACCGGATTCGTCGCCGTTCACCTCCTGGGCGTCATCATTAGCCGCGGCGTTCACGTGCCGGAAAGCCTGGCGACGAAAATCCCGCCGCTCGAGCGCAGCATCAACGCCTTCGTGCCTCAGGTCCTCAAGGTCGTACGCTTCATCGTCATCGCCGGCGTGGTGATCTTCTGTGTCCACGTGACCGGGATTCTCGACTTCATGGCCTTTATCGAAACCGAATTCGGATCGCGGCTGATCTGGGGCGGGCTGACGATCGCTGTCATTCTGCTGGTCAGCTTCGGGCTGTGGCTCGTGCTCAATTCCTGGGTCGAGTTCCGGGTCAACCCGGACTATTCGGCCTCGACCTCCTCGCGCGAGCGCACGCTGCTCGCTCTGCTGCGCAATGCCGTCACGATCGGGCTCATCCTGATCGTTCTCATGTTCGTTCTGTCCGAACTCGGTCTCAACATCGCCCCGCTGCTCGCTTCCGCCGGTGTCATCGGCCTTGCCATCGGCTTCGGCGCCCAGAAACTCGTGCAGGA
>CAZNHG010000269.1:0-4706 GCA_964572555.1 uncultured Devosiaceae bacterium
CACGACGATCCGGCTGGCGAGCGTCATCGCCTCCGTCTGGTCGTGGGTCACGTAGATCATCGTGGCGCGCATACGCTGGTGGAGCTGGGCCAGCTCGACGCGCGTGCGCACGCGCAGCCCCGCATCGAGATTCGACAGCGGTTCGTCGAGCAGGAACGCCTTGGGATCGCGCACGATGGCCCGGCCGATCGCCACACGCTGGCGCTGGCCGCCGGAGAGCTGGGAGGGCTTGCGGTGAAGCAGTTCCTCCATTTCGAGGGTCTTCGCCGCGTCCATGATCTGGCGTTCGATCTCCGCCTTGGGCGTCTTGATGTTCTCGAGGCCGAACGCCATGTTGTCATGCACCGTCATGTGCGGATAAAGCGCATAGTTCTGAAAGACCATGGCGACTTCGCGCTGGTTGGGCGGGAGTTGATCGACCCTGCGGTCGCCGATATGGATTTCGCCGGCATCCACCGCCTCGAGCCCCGCGATCATGCGCAGCAGCGTGGATTTTCCGCAGCCCGAGGGGCCGAGAAACACCATGAACTCGCCCGAGTGAATGTCCATCGAGACGTCCTCGAGCACCGTGACCGCGCCGAAGCGCTTGGTGACCTTGTCCAGCCTGATATCCGCCACGATTTTCCTCCCCTGGTTCCTTTGAACCATCGCGTTTGTGTTGGCCCAGCGGCTCTCCCCTGCCGCCAGGCACGTCGTCCGTCTCAGTCCGTTCCCGGCAGGCCCGCCGCCGTTGTCGCCAGCGCGTCGAACATCGCCGCGGCTACAGGGTCGGCGCCCGGCGCCTCTTCTTTCAGGCGGAACGTCGTCGCCAGCACGCCGCCCTCGCCGACATTGCGCCGGAAGATCGTCGCCGCCGGGCGCTGCACCCAGCCGATAACCACGCCGCCGATCACGCCGCCGGCGTATTCCCATTCGCGCATGCCCGTCATCACGTGATGCGGCACGACGCCCGAGAAGCTCAAATCCATCAGCGGACCGCCGGGCAGCTTGGCGAAGGCGCCGGTGCGGGCGATCCAGCCGAAATTGGCGATCCAGTCGCCCCGCCACATCGTGCCGTCGCGTTCAACGAGCCCGATGCCGGGGAGCGACTGCTCGGTCCCCACCCCCAGCGGATGGCCGGCGAACTCGGCCGCGCGGTAGGGTTTTTCACCCTCGGGGACATCGGTGCGCAGATTGCCGTTCGTCGCGACCGAGCCGTCCGCCAGCACCAGATAGCGCGCGCCCGCCCGCATCGCCTCGATATCGCCGGTATCGAGCGCATGGGCGAGGGTGAACGCGGCATTGGCGGTGTCGGTAACCGTGTAACCGAGCCCTTTTGCAAATTCCGCCAGCCCCGCATCAGCGCAGGCGATCTTCGGCAGGCTCGTGGTATCGCGCCTGGCGTAGAGGCCGAATTCAAGGCTGTTCTCGGCCAGGACCGTGCCATTCGCCTCGAGGACGAAATCTATCCGGCCGGTACGGTTCTCCCCAATCTCGGGCAAAACCAGCCCCTGCGTGCCGAGGTCGGCATGTTGCATGGCCCCGGTGGCGGGCACGTCGCAGGCGCCTGTCGCATCGCCGCTCCAGCTCAGCCGCGCGCCCTGGGGGATCGTCTTGCCGCCGGTGGCAACGCCGAGGGCCACGTCCAGCGTCTCCCCGGAATACCCGGCATAGCGCTCGACCCGCGGCAGGATGACGGTATCGGCATTGATGGCCGCAAAGGCGTCCGCGAACACGCGCGGATTGCGCGCAATGTCCATCAGCCCGTTGGCTTCCCAGTGCACGTCGGTCAACTCGGTGATGACATAGCCCGAGATCGCGGCATGGCTGCGCATCACCTCGATCTCGTATTTGAGATTGGCGAACTGGTACCATTGCACCGCCTCGATGAAGGCGTCGAACCCGCCGAACACCGCATCCAGCCCAAGCGCGGTAACACGGTTCTCGATGCCGTGCGGATAGGCGGCGCCCGCCCCCCAGTTGCCGCCGCTTTCGAACCAGAACGGTTCCTCGCCGCGCGCGCCGCGCACCTTGTCCGGGTGCGGCAGCCCCCAGACGCCGAACTCCGAAACGATCAGCGGCTCGTCGCCACGCCGCTCGGCATCGCCATGCGGCGAAAAGGTCCAGTCGGCGCCGGCGGCGAACTGTTCGGTGATCGCATCCCATTCGCCCCGGCGCTCGGGCACCGAGCGGTAATAGTGGTAGTCGTTGATGTCGGTCTTGAGGTGGAAGTTCGGAAAGCAGGCCGAATTGTCGACCACGAGCCGTGTCGGGTCGGCCTTTTTCAGCCAATCGAACATATCCTTGAGCCAGGCGCGATGATCGGCATTCTCGAGCAGGCGCGTGCCCCAATCCTCGTTGACGATCGTCCACGCGATGATCGACGGATGGTTGCCGTCGCGCCTCAGTATCCCCGCCATGGTGTCGCGCAGGCGCTGCGCGGCCTTTTCGGTCACCACCGCGGCATTGGGAATTTCGGTCCATACCAGCAGGCCGAACCGGTCGGCCACCTCGTAGTAGCGCGGGTCGGGCACCTTGATATGGCAGCGCAGGGTGTTCAGGCCCATTGCCTTTGCCTTGCGCGCCTGATCTTCAAGGAACTCGAGCGAGGGGGGTGTGCAGATGCCCTCGGGATAATAGTCCTGGTCCAGCGCGCCGCGCATATAAACCGGCTCGCCGTTGAGCAGGATAGCCCCGTCCCGCGTCTCGACCGTGCGGAAGCCGAAGGTTTCGGTGACGGCATCGACGGTTTTCCCGTCAGCCTGCACTGCCACCTCGAGCTCATAAAGATTAGGAGCATCGAGCGACCACAGGGCCGGGTCCTGGACAGTCAGGGTCGCAGTCGTTTCCGCGCCGATCGTGGCGTCGCCCGTTGTAACGCCCGCACCGTCGGGATCGCGCACCGAGAGCACCGCCGTACTTCCCTTCGCGGCCCTGCTGGCCTCGAGGTTCACGGACACGGTCCCGCTTTTCGGATCGGCGGCAATCGCGACATGAGTGACGTGACGCGGATCGCGGGCTTCGAGCGCCACCGACTGCCAGATACCGCCCAGCGGGCCATACCAGCTCTGTTTGCCGTGCGGGATCTCGGCAAAGGGAAATTCCGGAAAGGCATCGCGGTCGCCGCTCGGAAGCGTCACGCGCACCTCGATGGTGTTGCGCGCCGCGAGCCGGTCTTTTGGAAGCGCGATGGCGAAGGGCAGATAGCCGCCTTCGTTCGCCCCCACGGGCGCGCCGTTGAGCAGCACCTCGCAGTAGTAGCTCACCGCGCCGAACTTCAGCACGATCTCGCGATCCTGCCACGCAGCGGGCAGATCGAAGCTGCGCACATAGGTGGCGCGGCCGGTCGAATGAACCAGGTCGGGGATCTGCGCCTGCCAGGCCGCGGGCACCACGATGGGGCGCGAGGGGCCCTCTTCGAAGCGGAACTGCCACAATCCGTCGAGCGAGACCGACTCGCGCAACGCCGCTTCGCGCTCCGGTGCGAGCTTGACCTGGCTGGTCATCCATCCTCCCGTGTCTTGCTTATCTTTAGTTATAATATTATCAATCTATGATCAGCATCGCTGCCTTGGCAACCCCTTCCGGCGAAACGGGTGATAATAACTTTGGCAATCTTGCCGCGCGGCGGTGTTTATTGTAGCCAACACAACGATTTGGACCGGCCATGTGACCGAGGACAGCGACGTGACAAAGCGGGCGACAATGATCGACATCGGGGCGCGCGCCGGCGTGTCGCAGGCGACGGTTTCGCTAGTGCTCAACCAGGTGCCCGATGCCCGCGTGTCGGCGGCCACGCGCGAGCGCGTGTTCGCCGCGGCCGACGAACTCGGCTATCGCAAGGGCCCGCGCCACCCCGTGCCCGCCGACCGCACCAAGGTCATCGGGCTGTTACTCGACGAGGTGACGACCACACCGTTCGCCATGCCCTTCATCGAGGGCTCGCGCGACGAGGCAGCTCTGCAGGACGTGGTCATCGCCACCTTCTGCACACGCTCGGACCCGGCGCTGGAAGCGGCGGCGCTGGACATGCTCAAGGCGCAGAACGCCATCGGGGTGATCTACGCCTCACTGGTCACGCGTGTCGTCACCCTGCCCGAAGCGGTCCGGCCGCTGCCGGTAGTCCTTTTGAACTGCTACGAGCGCAAGAACCGTTATCCCGCCGTCATTCCCGGCGACGTGGCGGGCGGGCATGCGGCGACCGATGCGCTTCTCCGGGCCGGGCATCGCCGTATCGCGCATCTGAAGGGCGAGGATTGGATCGACGCCGCGCGCGAGCGCGAGAAGGGATTCCGCCAGGCCCTGACGACCTGGGACGTGCCGGTCGACGATTCCCTGATCGTCACCGGCGGCTGGACGGTGGACGGCGGCCGCCAGCTCACCCGCAAGCTGCTGGATCTGCCCGACCCGCCCACCGGGGTCTTCTGCTTCAACGACCGCATGGCGATGGGCGCCTACGAGGCGGT
The DNA here is from genome assembly GCA_964572555.1 of uncultured Devosiaceae bacterium. Classification (GTDB taxonomy): domain Bacteria; phylum Pseudomonadota; class Alphaproteobacteria; order Rhizobiales; family Devosiaceae; genus CAZNHG01. The sequence goes on from CAZNHG010000269.1 coordinate 4,446, forward strand.
GCGCGAGCGCGGGCTCAAGGTGCCCGACGACCTTTCGGTTGTCGGTTTCGACGACGAGGACCTTGCAAGCTATATCCGCCCGCCCCTGTCGACCGTCGTTCTGCCGCACGATGAAATGGGGCGTTGGGCCGTCAGCGATCTTTTGGAACACTTCGAGACCAACACCCCCGCGCGCCGCGCGCAGACCATCAAGATGGAGTGCAGCTATATCGAGCGCGGCTCCATCGCCCCGCCCCGCAAGGTGCCCGCCGGCTAAACTCT
>CAZNHG010000270.1:0-4697 GCA_964572555.1 uncultured Devosiaceae bacterium
GCGGGGAAGCTGCCGTAATTCTTGACGAGGTCGGATATCTCGAGATGAGGCATGAGGCGGTCCTATTTGCCAAGCCCGGCGAGCGAGCGGACGAAGTATTTCTGGGCGAGAACGAAAACGAACAGAATGGGCACGATGGCGATCGACAGCCCCGCCATGATTGCGGACCAGTCGGCGGTGTATTCGCCCGTGAGCTGGAGGATGCCGACCGGCAGCGTCTTGAGCGCCGGGCGTGTCAGCATCAGAAGGGCCAGCACGAACTCGTTCCAGATGAACACCGACTGGAAGATGGCCGCGCTGGCGATGGCCGGGCCCGAAAGCGGCAGGATGACGCGGAAGAATATCTGCATGCGCCCGCACCCGTCGAGCCGCGCCGCCTCTTCCAGCTCCCGGGGGAAATCGAGGAAGAAGGCGTAGAACAGAATGGTGGTGAACGGGATGCCGTACGCCGCATAGGGCAGGACGATCGCGAAATGCGAGTTCAGCATGCCTGCGCCCGAAACCATCTGGAAGACAGGCACGAGCACGGCCTGCACGGGCACGGCGAAGCCGGCGACGATCATCAGGTAGATCAGGTTCAGCCAACGATTGTCGGTGCGCGCCAACACATAGGCCGCCATGCCGCTGACGATGACGATGACCGCCACCGACATAGCGGTGACCAGCGCCGAGTTGAACAGGAACACGCCCATGCCGACATCCCAGGCCCGCTGGTAGGCGTCGAACTGGATGGTGTCGGGCAGGCCCAGCGGATCGAGGAAGATCTCGCGGCGCGTCTTGACCGAGGCGACGAGCATCCAAACGAGCGGCACGAGGACGAACAGGGTCCACAGGCTCACCGCGCCGTAAAGGACCACGTTCACGAAACGAAAGCGCGAGGTCATGATCAGGCCCTCCGCGAAACGCGCAACTGCAGCCAGCCCAGCAGCACGGCGATCATCAGCAGCACGACCGATATGGCGTCGGCATAGCCCATGTTCCCCAGGTTGAAGGCCTGCTTGTAGATGAGGGTGCCGAGCACCTGCGTGGCGTCGGCGGGGCCGCCCTGCGTCGTGGCGTAGATCAGGTCGAAAACCTTGAACCCGCCGATGGTGGTGATCAGGACGGCGACGATGACGATATTCCGGATCGAGGGCAGCGTGATGTACCAGAACGCCTTGATGCCCCGCGCTCCGTCGAGCGCCGCCGCCTCGTAGAGTTCTTTGGGAATGCCCTGCAGCCCGGCAAGGATCAGTACCATCATGAAGCCGGTGAACTGCCACATGGCGATGACCAGGATCATCCAGATGGCGATGTTGGGGTCGCCCAGCCACCCCAGCGACGGCGGCGTCATGCCGGCGGAGCGGATGACGGCGTTGAGCGCGCCGACATTGGGATCGAGGATGACGAGCCAGATCACCGCGACAGCGACCGAGGAGACGACCATCGGCGCGAAGATGATGGTGCGGAAGACCGTGCTGCCGCGCGGGATGCCGCGGTCGAGGATCGCCGCCAGGATCGTGCCGATCCCCACCTGAAGAACGATCGAGCCGATGACGATGATCAGGTTGTTGCGCAGCGCGATCCAGAAGACCGGGTCCGTCGCCGCCCGCGCATAGTTGCCCAGCCCGACGAACCGCCAGTCCTGCGAGGTGATCCCGAAGGAAAAGAACGAGCCGATAATCGCCAGGATCGCCGGGATCAGGATGAATACCGCGCACAGCAGGAGCGCCGGCGCGAGAAGCAAAAGCGTGGCGGTGGCCGCCGAACGCCGGGCATTGCGCGGCCTGGCGCGGGCGCCTGCACGGGCCTCCGGCAAAGTGGTGGCTGTCTGGGTCATGGGCGGTTTCCCGTAGCCGGATCAGAAAATGGGTGACATGCCGCGGGGGTGCCCCGCGCGCATTGGCGGGGCGGATGCAGCGGGGCCGGCCCGGCAGCGGGGAGGATGTCGCCGCCGGGCCGCTAGCCGTCTCCGGCTACTCGGCCATCTCGGCCTTGGCGGCGAGAGCGGCCTCGCGGATGGCCTGCATCGCTTCCTCCGGCGTTTTCGAGCCGTTGAGGATCTCGACGCCTTCATCCAGATAGGCTTCGGCCACGTTGGCCTCGAGCGCCACGTCGAGCACGTTGAACGAGCCGGAGAGAGAGGCGACATCCTCGGCCACCCACTTGAACTGCTCGGTGGCTTCCATCTCCGGCACCAGTTCGGCATTCGAGGGGATGGTACCCAGCATCTCGGCATAGAGCTTACCCATCTCGGGCGTGGCGAGGAAACTCATCCAGGCCACCGCCGCCTCGGGGTTCTCGGTCTTCGAGGACACCTGCAGGCCCTCCGACACCACCATGTTGGTCGAGCCATCGCTCGCCCCGCCTTCGATCGGCGGGAAGCGGAAGAGAGCGTAGTCGCGGAACCCGTCACCGTCGAAGGTGTTCATGCACCAGGTGCCGCAAAAGATCATCGGGGCGATCTCGGAGGAGAACATCGACCAGGCGACCTCCGGCGAGGTGGCATTGGGGGCATCCTGGAAGCAGCCGGCCTCCTGGATCTCCAGAAGCTTGTTCCACGCCTCGACATAGCCGGGGTCGGTGAACAGCTCGTCATCCGGTGCCGTCAGGTTGTAGTCGGCCTCGGTCGCCTCCATGCCCATCACGCGCTCGTTCAGCACGGTGATGTAGTGGTTGACGTGCCAGCGTTCCGAATTGCCGATCGGCAGCGGGACCAGTGACGGATCGATTTCGCGGATCTGGCCGCACAGATCGAGAATGCCCTGGAAGGTCTCGGGCGGCTGCAGGTCGTTCTCGGCGAAGAAAGTCTTGTTGTAATAGAAGTACTTCGATACCGCCTGAGTCGGCATGCCGTAGAGCTTGCCGTTCACATCGAACGACTGCTGCCAGCCTTCGGAGATGAGGTGGCGGAAGCCGCCTTCCATATTGCCGAGTTTGGTGACGTCGAGCGCACGGCCGTCGCGCGCCAGCCGGGCCGAATCCTCACCTGCCCAGTTGAAGAACACGTCGGGCGGCTCCGACCCCACGAGCGCGACCTGGATCGCGGTCTTGTAGGCCTCGTTCGGCGTGCTTTCGAGCTGGATGTCGATATTGGGATGCGTCTCGTGGAACGCCTCCTCTGCCAACTCGATGAATTCGGGATAGTTGTCCGTGGTCAAGGACCACATCTTGAGCGTGACCTGATCCTCCTGCGCTGCTGCCACACCGGGCACCATCAGCGCTGCCGCGCAGGCGCCCGCGACGGCCGTGCGGAGCAGGCCGGTGGTTGTCGATCGTTTCATTGTTCCCTCCCTCAGGAATCGAAATGTCTGACGTTGTCCCGCTCCGGCCACGCGCTCCCACGCGCCTCCCCGGCCCAAACAGGTCCCCGGCCCTGCCTGGCGCGAAGTGTTCGCGTCCTATCGAACCGGTTCGACTAACATGTTAGGCACGACCTGTTCGTATGAGTCAAGCGACCTTGCGTGAAATATTCCCCCGATTTATTGACTTACCGGGCTACTTCTCTACAAATCGCCGCGCGGCACATGTGCCGCAGCCAGACGCCGGATAGCGCATGTCCCTCAAATTCATGCGTTTTTGATATGAACGTTTCGATATAAAACCATGGCAACTATCCGTGATGTCGCCCGGCTCGCCGGGGTGTCGATTTCCACCGTCTCGCTGACGCTCAACGATCCCGAGCGTGTCAGTCACGACACGCGCAAAAAGGTGCTGGAGGCAGCGGACAATATCGGCTACTCCGCCGATCCGGTCGCGCAGACCCTCAAGAGCGGGCGCAGCCGGCTGATCGGCGTTGTCGCCCCCGACATCAACAACCCGTTCTTCGGCGATCTTCTGCACGAAGTCGAGCGCCATGCCGATCGCGAAGGCTACATGGTGATGGTCGCCAATACCGGCGGCGCGATACAGCGTGAGAAGGCGGTCCTCGACCACATGGTACGTCAGCGCGTCGCCGGGATCATGATCTCGCCCTGCGGGCTGGAGGACGATCCGGCGGACCATATCGCGACCCTGAGCGTGCCGTGCGTGCTGTTCGACCACAAGCCGGCCGGCGTCGCTCACGACTTCATCGGCAGCGACAACGAGTTGGCCGCCGCCATGCTGACGCGGCATCTTCTCGAACTCGGGCACACCGACATCTGCATGCTCGCCGGCTCGACCGGTGTCTACACCGCGACGCGGCGCACGAACGGTTTCGTCGACACCATGCGGGTGGCCGGGCACGAGGTACCTTCGGAGCGCATCGTCGACGCCGACTACAGCGGCAGCCGCGCCTACGAGATCACGCTGCGCCTGCTTGTGGGGGACAACCGGCCCACGGCCATAGTCGCGGCGAGCAATGTCGTCGCGCTCGGTGCCCTTCAGGCCATGAACGACATGGGCGTCGCCTGCCCGGACGACGTCTCGCTCGTGGGTATCGACGACGTTCCCTGGAGCGGCGTCATCCAGCCCCGGATCACCTCGGCGGTCCAGCAGATCGACATGATGGCACGCGGCGCCAGCGAGATGCTCATGCGCCGCATTTCCGCCGGCGAGGGCACCGACCCGCCGCCAATGGACCGCATCCTGGCGCCCCGCTTCGTGCCGGGCACGTCGACCGTCGCACCCCGGGCAAGTGCGCGGGTTTGACGGGGACAGGACGCGGCGTTCCGGCCCCGTTCCCTACTCGGCGAATTCCTCCGTCATCGTGAGCTCGACAACGAAGTCGTAGGTAT
>CAZNHG010000271.1:0-4680 GCA_964572555.1 uncultured Devosiaceae bacterium
CGATGTCGATGCGGTCGATCAGCACGATGGCGTTGTTGATGATGATGCCGGCCAGCGAGAACAGGCCGAGAATGACCATGAACCCGAAGTTCGCCCCCATCAGGTGCAGGCCGAGCGCGGCCCCGGTAACCACGAGGGGAACCGTTGCGATGATGATGGCCGGGCGCTTGAACGAATTGAACTGAGCCACCAGCAGGATCAGGACGGCCATGAGGCAGAGCGGAACGTTGGCGGCGAGGGCGGCGCGGCCCTCCGCCGAATCCACGACGATGCCGTCGAACTCGATCTCGTGGCCGGGCGGCAATTCGGCGCGCAGCTTCTCGAGGCGCGGCGCCACCAGGGCCACCATGTCCTCGGGTGACATGTGGAGATTGCGCGCCTCCACGGTCACGGTGCGCATGAGATCCTCGCGCTCGATGCGGGCGAAATCGCTCTTAAGGCGGATATCGGCCACCTGGGTCAGCGGTACGGCGCGGTCGCTGCCCTCGGCGTAGACGGATAGTGTCTTCAGCCGGCCGAAGCCGTCGCGCTCGATGGCCCGCGCACGGGCGACGATGGGAAACACGTCGTCACCTTCCCGAAACTGCGAGACCTGCCGCCCCGAGAAGAAGCTCTCCAGCGACCGGGAAATGTCGGCCGAGGTCACGTTGGCGCGACTGGCCCGGGCCTGGTCGACGTCGACGACGATCTTGGTAAGCCGATTGCCCCAATCATTCCAGATGTCGATCGTGCCCGGAATGGCAGCCAGTTCCGCCTCCAGCCTGTCGGCCATGGCGAAGATGAAGTCCTTGTCCGGCCCGCGCACCTGAACGTGGATCACGCCGGGGTCGCTGGGCCCCAGGAACATGCCGGAGACGCGCGCTCTGAGCTGGGGGAAGGCGTTGCGGAACATCTCGCGCAGATCGCGGATCGAGCGGTCCATATTGGCGCCTTCGTCGACATTGACGACCACGAAGCCCTTGTTGCCGGCCGGATCGATCGGGGTGAGTGAGAGCACGAAGCGAGGGCCGCCATAGCCGACATAGCCGGCGAAATCCCTCAGGTGAGGGAAGCGCTCCCTGTCCTCGAGGGCAGCGAACACCTCGCGCATGCCGGCTTGTGTGGTGCGCGTCGTCGCGTCGGCGGGAAAGTCGAGATAGACGAGGATTTGCGCCCGGTCGGAATCGGGGAAGAACTTGTTCGGCACCATGCTCAGCGCAGCCACCGAGGCCACCAGCAGGGCGAGCATGGCGGCGAGGAACACCGGCCGCATGCGCAGCAGCCGCCGCAGCAGGCGGCCATAGACACTCGAGATGGCCGCGAATACCCGGCGCGTCCGGCCGGGCGCGGCATCGGCCTGTCCGGTATCGGCCTTGATGAAGCGGTGGCAGAGGATCGGGGTGACGGTGAGCGCGAGGATCCATGACACCGACAGCGTGATCAGGATGACGAGCGATACCGAGCGGGCATATTCGCCGGCGTCGTGCTCGGCGAGCATCAGGGGCAGGAAGACCAGGATGGTGGTCAGCGTCGAGGCCAGCAGCGGAACGGCCAGTTCTCCGCCGGTCTGTTTGAGTGCGGCGTTCCGGCTCACGCCCTCCTGCAGGCGGCGCTTGAAATCCTCGGCGACAACGATGGCGTTGTCGACCAGAAGGCCCAGGGCGATCACGAGGGTGGCCAGGCTCATGCGCTGCAGGTCCATGGCCGCAAAGCCCATGACGGCGAGGGTGATCAGCATCACCACGGGCACGATCGAGCCCACGATCAGCCCGGTGCGCAGTCCCAGGAACAGGATGACCACTGCCAGCACGATGACGAGCGTCTGCACGACGTTGATGCTGACGCCGTCGACAGCCTTGTCGACCTGGTCGGCCTGATAGGTGACGATATCGATCGCGTAGCCCGCGGGCAGGCCCGCCACCACCGTGTCGAGCTTGTCGCGCACACGGGCGGCGTAGTCGCGCACGCTTTCGCGCTCGTGCATGGAAACGGCCACGATGACGGCGGGTTCGCCGTTGTAGTAGGCCATGCGTTCAGGCGGGTCGGCGTAGCCGCGCCGCACCTCGGCAATATCGCGCAGCGGCGTGAGGGCGCCGCCCGGCAGCCTGACGAGCGTTTCGCGTATCTCCTCGATGCTGTCGAAATTGCCCGTGGGTTCGATCAGAAAGCCCCGGCCGGAGGTGTCGATCTCGCCGCTGGGGCGGATGATGTTGCGTTGCCGCAACTGGGCGGCGAGGGCGTCGGGGGACATGTCGAGATCGGTCAGCCGGGCGTTGGCGACCTCGATGAAGACGCGCTCCTGCCGCACTCCGTGCAGCTCGACACGCTTGGTGCCGGGCACCTCGTACAGCCGGTCGCGCACGTGACCGGCCATGTCGGCTATCTCGTGCATCGCGAAGTCGGGGGCCGTCAGGGCGGCGGTGACGACGGCGACGTCGCCGACGTCGTCGTCGACCCGGGGCGGCAACGTGCCTTCCGGCAGGTTCGCGCGCGCCTGCTCGACCTTCTGGCGCATGTTGTCCCAGATCTGGTCGAGCTCGGAGTAGCGGGCATGAACGAGCGTATGCACGATCGACACGCCCGGCATGGATGTCGAGCGGATTTCCTTGATCTCGGGGACCTGCCGGACCGCCTCCTCGAGCGGCCGGGTGATCAGCCGTTCCATGCGATTGGCGGACAGCCCGGGATAGCGCGTCATCACCACCGCCTCGCGAATGGTGATATGCGGGTCCTCGCGGGCGGGCAGGGTGAAGTAGCTGTAGATGCCGTAGGCCATCATCAAGAGGGTGAGCATGATGACGACCGGGCGGTAGCTGAAGGCGATCTGCGAGAGGTTGGGCATGACGGCTTCAGAATTCGTAGCGCGCCGCGTCGACGCCCAGGCGGGCGACTTCCTGCCCGTCGCTGAGGAAGGGCAGGCCCCTTGCGGCGATGATCTCGCCGGGTTTCAGGCCGGAGCGGACCAGCGCCATTTCCCCTTCGAGTCCGGCGACATCGACCTCGCGCCGCGACAGGCGGCCGGTGTCGGGGTCGAATACATAGGCGAAAGCGGTGTCGCGGGGACCGGGTAGAAAGGCGCTGGCCGGGATAATCAGGTGTTGTGCGGGCGGCTCGAGGGCGAAATCCACCTCCGCGGTGATGCCGGCGCGCAGGCCGGGCGGGGACTCCGGGAGATGAAGGGTGACCGGGAAGGCGTTGCCCTCGCCGCTGCGCGCGCCGATCTCGCGGATCGTGCCGATCAGCTCGAGGCCGGGCCGTGTCGGCAGGCCGAGGCGGTGCCGCGCACCGACCTCGAGCCGGTCGATCAGTGTTTCCGGCACTGCCACGCGCACCTCCATGCCGCCGTCCTCGCCCTGGATTTCGAGGGCTGTGGCCCCCGCCGCGACCTGTTGCGAGGGTTCGATGAGCCGCTCGGCGAGAACGCCGTCATAGGGAGCGATCAGCATCGTGTCGGCCAGTTGTTCCTCGGCGATCTCGAGACGCGCGCGGGCCATCTCCACCCGGCTGCGGGCGCTGTTGCGCCGGGCCAGAGCGGCCTCGAGAGCGGTTTTCGCGCTCCAGCCGTCCTCTGAGAGTTTCTCCTGGCGCGCGAAATCGCCGGCCGCTTCGGCCAGCCGGGCCTGCGCTTCGGCGAGTTCGCTGCGCCGTTCCCGGACCGCCAGGCGGTAGGTCTTGGGCTGGAGCCGCGCCAGCTCGTTCCCCTTTTGGAAACGGTCGCCGACCTCGACGCTAACCGTTTCGACCCGTCCGCCGACCTCGAAGCTCAGGTTGGCGGTCTGGGTCGCGGTCACGGTGCCCGGCAGGGACCGCACAAAGGCCCCGTCCGGTGCCTCGACCGTCACCCAGGCGATCGGCCGCGGCGCCGTCTCCGCTTCGGTTTGCTGTTGCTGGCAGGCCGCGGTCATGCACGCCAGGAGGACCGCAAGAACCGCGCCGGATTTCCGAACCGCCATTTCGCCACTCCCGTTCGTCGTGGGGCAGAAAGCACAAAATGACCGAACGGTTCGGTCACTAGCTTTGAAATACTTCTCGAACTGGTGTATTGTCAATGACCGAACGGTTCAGTCATGTTTGGGAAGCTGGAAATGGCAGGTCATCGCGCCGGGCGAAAGCGGGAGCAGATACTTAAGGGGGCGGGCGACGCCTTTCTCGAACTGGGGTTCGAGGGCGCGAGCACCGACGAGATCACCCGGCGGGCCGGCGTATCCAAGGGCACGCTGTACAACTATTTTCCCGACAAGAGCGCGCTGTTCGCCGCCTTCGTCGAGGCAGAGTGCCAGCGGCAGGCGAGCGCAGTGTTCACCGTGGAGGGGCAGCCCGAGGATATCGAGAGGTTCCTGCGGCAGTCCGCCCGGAAGCTCATTTCGCTGCTGCTGTCGCCTTCCATGCAGGGAATCTTCCGGCTGACGGTGGCCGAAGCGCCGCGCTTTCCCGAACTTGCCCGCATTTTCTACGATTCCGGGCCGGGCCTGGGCACGCGGCGGCTCGCCCAGGTGCTGGCCGGCGCCGTCGCCAGGGGGCAGCTCGCGATAGATGACGTGGACCTGGCGGCGCATCAGTTCGACGAGCTGTGCAAGGGCGACCTGTTCTACAGGAACCTGTTCCAGGTGCGGCTCCAGTTCGACCGCGCCGAGATCGACCGGATCGCCGATGCCGCCGTCGATATGTTCATGCGGGCCTACGCGCCCGAAGGCCCGCGCA
>CAZNHG010000272.1:0-2431 GCA_964572555.1 uncultured Devosiaceae bacterium
AGTGGCTGTGGCGCTACCTCACCGCCGAACGCAACGCCCGGCTGATTACAACCGCCCCGCTGCCACGCCCGGCTCCCGTCGATGAGCAGAATGTGGCGGACGACGACCGCTAGGGGTTTCGGTGCGTTCCGCCTGTGCCTTCCGGGTGGGCGCTTTCTGGCGGAGAAGAATAATTAGCGCCGGGGATCTATTTCGCCCTGGTGTGAAAGGGCCCGGTTTTCAGCCAATCGAATGTCTCAGCAATGGTTGTCGGAATGTCGCGCAGCCGGACGCCGAGGCTGTCGCGGCGGGTGAAGTCGAACTGCGTGGGCGGCTCGGGGTCGCCGTTAAGTGGCTTCGGCAAGCCGGACGCGGGCACGTGCCTGGCGATTTCGGCATAGATGTCGCGCCACGGCCAGCTTTCGTAGACGGCGTAGTAACGCCCCGACGCCTCCGGGTTCCGGTAGGCCGCCAGGAACAGCGCCGCGATATCCTCGAGATGCGCGAGCGAGACCGAACCGGCCGGCACCTGCTCCGGTCCGGACTTGCGGCCGTCGAGAAAATCGATGAACCGCTTGTGCATGCCGCGTTCCAGGTGTTCGGGCAGGATCACCGGGCCCAGCATGGTGGTCGGCAGGAAGACGCAGAGGCGCTGCGCGTGCGCGGCGGCGAAGGCGCGGGCTGAGGCTTCCATCACCGTCTTTTCGGCGGAGGTGAACTTGCGCTGGCTGATCTGGTGGTCGACGTCGGAATGGTGATCGACCTCGTTCTTCACAGCCGCGGGCACCTTCGGGTTCGTGCTGCTGGTACTCGAGCAGATCAGCACGTTGCGCACACCCTGCCGATCGGCAGCGCGCATGATGTTGAGGGCACCCTGCTCGATCGGACGAATGATCTCGGTCCAGCCGCGTTCATCGTCGAGCTCGGTAGCCGGAGTGCCGTCGACCCCGTGATAGATAGGGACCAGGCAGGCGATGAACACGGCGTCCGTGCCCGCCAGCGGGGCGAGGAAGCTTTCTTCGTCATCCATGCGGGCCGAGTAGAGGGTCAGGCGCTCCGCCGCTCCCGGCAGGGCCATCAGCCAGGGCGCCTTGTCGAGATTGCTGGCGTCGCGCAATGTGCCGTTGACGCGATATCCCGCCTCGAGCAGCGACTTGACGAGGTGCGCGCCGACCAGCCCGCTGGCGCCGGCGACGCAGACGGTCGTATTCTCTTTGTCCATTCAGAATCTCCTCTGATGAGCATAGTCGAGGAGTCAGGCGGCGGAGTCAAAGCACGTCGGGTGCTTGTGTTGCCTTTTCGCCGGACCGTGACCGACGGCGCATGAACTGCCTGCCGATTTCGTGGTATCCGATTTCCCGACACACCGATCTGCAAGGAATTTTCGTGCCATGCCCCAATTCCTGATCGAGGGACCTGACGATGCGCCGGCGACGCTGTTGCTGGCACACGGGGCCGGAGCAGCAATGGATTCGCCTGGCATGGAGGCGGCGACCGCGGCGCTGGTTGGTAAGGGGCTGCGTATCGCGCGGTTCGAGTTCGCATACATGGCCGCGCGGCGGACCGAGGGGACGCGTAAGCCGCCACCGAAGGCGGAGAAACTGGTCGGCGACTACAAGAACGCCGTCGCGGAACTGGAGGCCAGCGGGCCGCTGTTCATCGGCGGCAAGTCGATGGGTGGGCGCGTTGCCACGATGGCGGCAGACGAACTTCATCGGGCGGGAGCTATCAAGGGGGTCGTGTGTCTGGGCTATCCTTTTCACCCGCCCGGCAAGCCCGACAACTTGCGCACGGCCCACCTCGAGAACCTGGAAACGCCTGCAATCATCTGCCAAGGAACACGCGATCAGTTCGGCTCACAGGAGGAAATCGCCGGCTATGCGCTGTCACAGAGCATCGAGGTCGTCTGGTTTGCGGACGGCGATCACGACCTCAAGCCGCGCAAATCGGTCTCCGGCTTCACGGCCGCGGTGCATATTGAGCGCATGGCTCACGAGGTCGCGGCCTGGATTTCCGCCACCGCCTGACGGTCCGTCACGCGCAAGAAAAAAGGCTCCACCACGGTGGAGCCTTTGATCGAGCAATGGCGAAACGCGGGGAGGAGAAAGCGCACTTCGCCAATCAGGACCTGCCGAGGGAGGAGGAGTTCGGCGGGTCCCTTCTTGCGTCGCAGAAAACCGTCGAGGGAGGAGGAGCAACGGCGTTTCCGCGATGGCGGTGATGTCTCACACGTCGGGAGGCCATGCAATCGGGGTGCGTGCATGTGAGGCATGCACGACGTGCATATGCGACAACCGATCACTGCGCGGTCCGCAGGCACAAGAAATCCCGGAGAACAGGCAAAGGCGACGTTAACTTTTCGGATGCACGCTGATGCGGCGAGTGAAAAGAAGGCGACAATCGTGCAGTTCCCGGATTTGTCGCCGACCGGGCGCGCGCGTGTCTATGTGCT
>CAZNHG010000272.1:2531-4680 GCA_964572555.1 uncultured Devosiaceae bacterium
CAATCGTGCAGTTCCCGGATTTGTCGCCGACCGGGCGCGCGCGTGTCTATGTGCTGACGGTTCTGGGCACGCTCGTCTGCATCGGTGCGGCGTTCGCCATCGATGGCTACTCCTTCACGACCGGCGAATGGCGATGGGGCGCCACGCCAAGCAATAACCTGTTGATTCCGCTGGTTCTGGCGCCGCCGTTCTTCTTCTTCCTTCTGAGCAAGATGCGCGAACTCTCGATTGCACATCGGGAGCTCGTGACCATTGCCTCGACCGACTCGCTGACATCCTGTTTGAACCGGCGCGCCTTCTCGGCCATGGTGGAAGGGTATCTTGAGAAGGTCAGCGACGCTGAATCCACGCGGGAAGGCGCACTGCTCGTTCTCGACGTCGATCATTTCAAGCGCGTGAACGACAAGTTCGGCCACGACCAGGGAGATGAAGCGCTCAAGCTAGTGGTTCAGGCGATCCGGGATTCCGTGAGGGAAACCGATCTGGTCGGTCGATTGGGCGGAGAGGAATTCGGGGCCTTCATGCCGCGGCTCGACAAGGAGCGGGCCGATATCGTCGCTCGGCGGATATGCGCAAACGTGCACTCCATCAGCTTTTGCCCCTCCGGTGAGCCGCATGAACTCTCGATCAGCATTGGCGGTGCGTTTTTCGACGAGTCACCTGTGACCTTTGCCGAACTCTATAGAAAAGCCGATCGCCTGCTGTATGAGGCGAAGCGCTCCGGCCGCGACCGTGTCGCCATGGATGGTTTCGTCCCCGGCCTCCACAGTGCATAGGATCGCGCTCCTGAAGCAGTGCGGAAAGTGACGCAAAAGCCCCGGCGAACGGGTAGCGCTCGCCGGGTTATTACTTTCATGTGGGGCGGATGGTCCGCTTAGTCGACGCCGTAGATACGGACGATGTCGTCGAGCATCTGCCGTGCCGCAATCACACCGCCGGCCGTGTTCCAGACGGCGTCGGACACGCGATGCACCTTGCCTGCCTGCACCGCATCGAGCTGCTGCCACAGCGGATCGTTGAGATACTCCTCTTCGACCGCGAGGGCTTCGCCATCGCCGGTGTCATAGGTGAAGTAGAAGATGCGGTCGCCGTCCATGTCCGGGATGCTCTCCTTGCCCACACGCAGGGCGAACTCGTTGACCTTCTGGTTCTCCGGGCGGTCGAAGCCGAGTTGCTGCAGGATGACGCCGGAGAAGCTGTCGAGCTGGTAGATGCGCGTCTGCGAGGCGAGGAAGCGCACGACGGAGACCTTTTCGTTCAGGTGATCGCCCAGCTTGTCCGAGAGCGTGTCGATGCGCTCCTGGTAGTCGGCAAGCACTTGTTCGCCCTTGTCGAGCATGCCCAGCGCCTCGGCGTAGAGCCGGAAATTGACCTGCCAGTCGCCGCGCAGCCGCTCGGAGAAAACGGTCGGTGCGATGGCGCTGAGTTGGGGGTAAATGTCTTCCTGACGGCTCTTGTTGGCCAGGATAAGGTCGGGCTCGAGCGCTGCGACAGCCTCCAGGTTGACCGCGCTTTCGGCGCCGACGTTTTCGGCGCCTTCCATGCGGTCGGCGATGTGGTCGTACCAGGGGTCGCCCAGCCACGACTTGGCGGCCCCCACCGGGGTGATGCCGAGCGACAGCACGGCTTCGGTGCCTTCATTGGTCAGAACCACCACGCGCTGCGGATCGTCGGGAACCTCCGTCGTCCCCATGGCGTGGGTGACTTCGGCCGCACTCGCGGCCGCAACGGTCCATAAAAGCGTTGCGCCGAGGGCAAACGAAAGCAAATGTTTCAAAGACATAGGGCCTGCCTTTTCCTGTCTTGATTGATCTTGAACAGCGGAAACTTGCATCCCGCTCGTTGACGTGGCACCTATCGCAACCGCTAATATGAAAAGTCAATTCATATTATTTGGAATAATTCCAAACTGTGCGGAAGGTGATGGAGCGGATGACGCAACGTGACGGTGCGTTGATAGCGGTCATGCTGGGCGTCTTGGCCGTCAGCATGGTGCTGAGCCTGCATCTCGGCCTGAACCTTTATATGCCCGGACAGGTGTGGACAGCGTTGACCACCGGCGACACGGAAACGGCGTCGCTGATCATTCGCACCCTACGCGTGCCGCGCATGCTCATCGCACCGGCCGTGGGCGGCAGCCTGGCCGTGG
>CAZNHG010000273.1:0-4669 GCA_964572555.1 uncultured Devosiaceae bacterium
AAAGCACCGTGCCGCAAATGCCAATGGACCCCGGCTCGGGGGCCGGGGTGACAGCATGGAGAGGAGGAAGGGAAGGCATGGAGAGAATGGGAAGCGGACGTTCCGGGCAATGCCATGCAAAGCGCAGCACGGCAAAGCAGGAAGCACAACACATCCCCACCCCGCAAACCAAACCCACATAGTGACAAATATTGACATTTGTCACTTGTCATGATCATACTCGCCTTCAGGACGTTGCGCCGTATTCCCTCGGACGGAATTGTCCCGCTATCTCCAAACAGCATTTGAGCCGTTCATGCCCCAGACAATCACGCCGCCGGACGCGGTGTGGGAGATGATTGCCCGCGCCGTTCCACTTCTCGTATCCCGCAAACTCGACGCCTTCGCCGATCTGTTCGCCGAGAGCGCCATCTTCGAACTTCCCTTCGCCCCGCCCGGCGCGCCACGGCGGATCGAGGGACGCGAGGCCATTCGGGCCTATCTCACCGGCGGCCCGGTGCCGCTCGCGTTCACCGGCATCAAGCCCCTCGCCCATTACCAGACCGACGAGCCGGGAACGCTGATCGCCGAATACGACGCCTACGGCCACGTCGAGGGCACTGGCCGCAGCTTCACCACGCGCTACCTGTGGATCGTCACCGTGCGTGACGGGGCGATCGTGCGCTGGCGCGATTACTGGAACCCTCTGGAAATCCTGGAACTGCTCGACGCAGCGCCCGACTCCGCACCCGCACGGCAGGCCGTCGAGGCCTGACTGCGAAACCCGAAAAGCAAAGGAGACCTTCCATGCAGACCCGCCAGATCGGCCGCGACGGTCCTCATGTTTCCGCAATGGGGCTGGGACTGATGCGCATGTCCTTCGGCCAGACGCCCGGGACCGAGACTGAAAGCATCGCCACGATCCACGCAGCGCTCGACGCCGGTATCAACCTGTTCGACACCGGCGACTTCTACGGTATGGGCCACAACGAAATGCTCCTGGCCCGTGCCCTCGAAGGCCGGCGCGAGGACGCCTTCATCTGCGGCAAGTTCGGCGCCCTGCGCGCGCCCGACGGGCAGATGACGGGATTCGACGGCCGTCCCGAGGCCGCGAAGAACTTCCTGTCCTACACCCTCCAGCGGCTGGGCACGGATTATATCGATCTCTATATGCCGGCCCGGCTCGATCCGAACGTTCCCATCGAGGAAACGGTGGGCGCGCTCGCCGACCTCGTAGAGGCCGGCTATATCCGCCACATCGGCCTGTCGGAGGTCTCGGCCGCAACCGTGCGCCGCGCGCACGCCGTGCATCCGATCGCCGGGCTGCAGATCGAATACGGCATCATGTCGCGACGGCACGAGCAGACCATCCTGCCGACGCTGCGCGAGCTGGGCGTCGCCACCTTAGCCTACGGCATCGTCTCGCACGGCCTGGTCGATCAGCCAGAGAACCTCGAAAGGTTCGAGGCGCATGGTCACCCGGGCATGCCCATTCCCCGCTTCGAAGGCGAGAACCTGCGAAAGAATCGTGATCTGGTCACCGGAATGGCGAGCATAGCGGAACGGGCCGGCATGACGGTAGGCCAGCTGGCTCATGCCTGGCTGCTTGCCAAGGGCAGCGATATCCTGCCCATCATGGGCACGACACGCAGGGCCAGGCTCGCGGAAAATCTCGCCGCAGTCGACATGCCGCTTGCCGATGATCTCAGGGCCGAACTCGAAGAGCTCCTGCCCCCGGACGCCCCCGCCGGCGACCGCTACCCGCCCGAGCACATGCACATGCTGGACAGCGAACGCCCTGTCGCGTCATAACACGCGGCATGGAAACCGCATCCGACACGGGGCCCGGCGCGCCGGCGGGGCACGACACGCGCGAGCGCATCATGCAGGCCGCGGAAGCCGTGCTGCGCCGGCACGGACCGGCCAAGACCAACGTCGTCGACGTGGCCCGTGCCCTGGGCATGAGCCACGCCAACGTCTACCGGCATTTCGCCAGCAAGGCCGAGTTGATGGACGCCCTTGTCGCGCGCTGGCTGGCGCGCGACAGCGCCGTACTCGAACGCATCGCCAGAAGCGACGCGCCCGCGGACGAGCGCGTGACCGAATGGATGCTCGCCTTCATCAAGGCCAAGCAGAAGAAGGTTCTCGAGGACCCGGAGATGTTCGCCGCCTATCGCGCCGCCGCCGAGATGCGCCGCGAAGTGGCCAACGCCCACATGAACGCCAGCCGCGCCATGTTCGTCCAGATCATTCGCGAAGGCATCGAGTCCGGCGTGTTCAGCGACATGGACCCCGAACAGGCGAGCGAGGACCTGTTCACGGCCATGACGCGCTTTTATCATCCCCACTTCCTGCGCAATGCGGGCGAAAGCCCGCCGCCCGAATCCGAGGCACGGCGCGTGCTGGCGCTCGTGATCGCCGGGCTCAAACCGCAATCGTGACAAGGGAAACGCCATGCCCGAGATCGTCATCAAGTCCGGCGGCATCGAGATCGTCTGCCGGACCCGCCCCACCCGGACGGCCCAGGCCATCCTCGACGCCCTGCCGCTGCGCGGCGACGCCATGACCTGGGGCGACGAGGTCTATTTCGCCACCGGGCTCGATCTCGCCGCCGAGGACGATGCGCGCGCCCTCGTCGATCCCGGTGAGATCGCCTTCTGGCCGGAGGGGAAGGCGGTCGCTATCGGCTTCGGCCCCACGCCCATCTCCGCGCCGGGCGAGGTCCGCCTCGCCGCGCCCTGCAACATCTGGGCCGATGCCAAAGGCGACGTCACCGGGCTCACCGACGTGCGCGCCGGCGACGACATCGTCATCGAGCGCATCTAGAGCATTCTTGGATCAAGTGGGTACCGCTCGTTCGGTTCGAGAACGTGGCCACTCGGGAACCTGGAGCGTTTTGGGAGCAAGTGGTCTCCGTCGGAGCTGAAAACGCTCCGGCGCCTACGATTGTTCCACTACCGGTCGCTTGAGTGAGAAGACGTTGCTGACCTTCGAATAGTCGAAATAGCCCAGCCGCGCGACCGCCGCGATGGCGTCCTGGTCGATCATGCCCGCGACGATGTAGCGCTTGTCGATGTGAATGCGCACGACCTGCCCGAGCACCAGGTGGCAAGTGGTCTCGCTGCCGTCGGCCCCGGTCAGCGTCTTAATCTCGATGAGCCTGCATTCCATGGAAGCCGGCGCCGCGGCCACCCGCGGCGGGGCGACGACATCGGAGGGCACGGCCTCGAGCCCGGCCTCCGCCATCTCGTCGACGCCGCGCGCATAGGTGCCGCTCGTCTGGTTCATCTGCACCGTCAGCTCGCCGCCGACGACATTGTGCACGAACGCGCCGGTCTCCTCGATATTGGTCAGGCTGTCCTTGCGCCCGTACGAGCAGAATCCCACGATCGGCGGGCGCTCGCAGAAGGCGTTGAAGAACGAGTAGGGCGCGAGGTTGACCGCACCGCTGTTCGAGACCGTGGAAATCCAGCCGATCGGACGCGGCGCGATCAGCGCCTTGAACGGATTGTGCTTGAGCCCATGGCCCTCGTCCGGCGCATAGGAATGAAAATCGGGCAAAACGCGTCTCCCGGGTGGCCGCCGGCAGGCACGGCGGGCAAGGTTTAGAGCGTTTTCAGAACAAGTGGACACCACTTGTTCGGTTCGAAAACGCGACAAAACAAGGACTGGAGCGTGTCGGGCTGAATGCAGTTCAGCCCGACACGCTCTAGCGACGAACGAGGTGTGGCGGCAAACGCCCCCGGAATCAACCCTTTGACCACATGAGGGGCCCCAATGACGGTCAAACGCATCGTTGCCAACATCGAAACGCCCGACCCCGGCGCGGCCACGCGCTTCTACCAGGACATTCTCGGCCTCGAGACGCTGATGGACCAGGGCTGGATCCGTACGCTCGGCAGCGCCAAGACGCACCAGGTGCAGATCAGCTTCATGAGCGAGGGCGGCTCCGGCACGCCGGTGCCCGATCTGTCCATCGAGGTCGAGGATGTCGACGCGACCCACGCCGCGATACAGGCGGCCGGATTCGAGGTCACTTACGGCATCGCAGACGAGCCCTGGGGCGTGCGGCGCTTTTTCGTGCGCGATCCCTTCGGCCGGCTGGTCAACATTCTCCGGCACGCCTGACCGCCCCATAAAAAAAGCCCCGGCTGGGAGAGCCGGGGCTTGTCATCAGGGCAACAGGGAAGAGACAACCAACCTTGAGCTTGCCCCTGCGGCAGTCGTTGTCTGGGACGCCGCCGCTGCATTGACCGGGAGGGAGGGCCCGGACAAAACAAAAACGCCGTCCCAGCGGATGTGGTGACGGCGTTTTGTGTTTTCAACTTATAGAGACGCAACTGCTTTTGGCAGACCTGGCAGTGACCTACTCTCCCGTACCTTAAGGTAAAGTACCATCGGCGCTGAAGTGTTTAACGGTCGAGTTCGGAATGGGATCGGGTTCTTAGCACTTCGCAATAACCACCAGGTCGGCGAAAAGCAGTTGCGGTGAATTCTGGTATGCAATCCTTGAGGTGACCGATCGTTCAGCCAGCCGGCGCGAGGCCAGCTTCACCTGCCGGCGCGAGGCCGGACTTACGGGCATTGAATAATGAGAACGATCAAGCCAATCGAGCTATTAGTACTGGTTAGCTCCATGCATTGCTGCACTTCCACACCCAGCCTATCAACGTGGTGGTCTTCCACGGCT
>CAZNHG010000274.1:0-4661 GCA_964572555.1 uncultured Devosiaceae bacterium
TCCATGAAGGCGATGACCATGGCCGGGCGGTAGGCGCGCACCTGCGACAGGGCCGCGGCGGGAATGTCGGGCGGGGAGACGTGGTAGATCAGCGGCGACAGGCCCTGGGCCTGCAGCTCCTGGATAAGCGCGTCGATCTCCTGCGATTCCCAGGCGCGGGCGATGGAGGGCAGCAGGATCGCGACGAGGTTGGAGCGCCCGCGCACCATGGAGCGGGCCGCCATGTCGGGGTGATAGCCGAGCCCTTCGGCGACCTTGAGAATGTGCTCGCGCTTGTCCTGGCGGATCGAGGCGTCCGGGTTGAAGGCGCGCGAGACCATGATGCGCGACACGCCCGCGCTGACCGCGACGTCATGGGCCGTCGCCTCGCTGCGGCGGGGCGTTTCGGGCGCCGGCTCCAGGATATTGTCGGGATCGGTCATGCAGCAACGATATTGATAACGTGAACAATGGCAAACTACGTGATTGCGTTTTCGACAGCAATAGCTTGCCGGAATATGACATGAGTGTCATAAATACAGGCAATCCGTGCCGGGGAGGAGGCGCCAGGATATGTTAGCGTGTTCATTCAACTGTCATCACGAGCACATAAACAGGGCCGGAAAGCCGGCTCGGCGCACAGACTGAGTCTGCTTGCAGGGACGGATTGCGAAAAAGAGGAGAGTCCAATGAACAAGTACAGCACCATCGCGACGCTGGCAGCGCTCGGCACCGCGCTGATGACCAGCACGAGTGCGTATGCGCAGGATCTGCGCATGCTGACGGCCGTGACCGGCGGCAAGGACGCTGCCGAGCACGAACTGTTCGTCGAGGAACTCGAGGAGCATCTCGGGCTCGAGATCGAGATGACCAAGCCCGAAGCCGAGTACAACCAGGTGATGTTCACTTCGCTGGCGAGCGGGGAGAAGTTCGACCTGATCTATGGCGACAGCTCGATGATCCCCACGCTCGTGGAGCAGGGCGCCATCCAGGAGGTCAGCGATATCATCGCGAACTCGGACGTCTTGTCCGATCCGGCGGTTATTCCCGAGGGCGAGTGGGACCTGTTCGACGTCGACGGCGAGATCTATGGCGTGCCGAACAAGTTCGAGGGTGGCACCATGCCGATCCTGCGCCAGGACTGGCTCGAGGAATCGGGCATGGAAACTCCGGATAGCCTCGAGGACTGGCGTGCCTTCTTCGAGTGGGCCCAGGAGAACAAGGACGGGGCCTACGGCCTGTCGATGGCCGGGCTCTACGACATCCAGGGCTTCATGTCGGCCGCGGGCGTGAAGGCGGGCTACGTCGTCGATGACGAGGGCAACCGCACCATTCCCTACGCGAGCGAGGCGGCCGCGCCGATCTATGACTGGTTCGGCGACCTCTACGAGGACGAGCTGCTCGATCCCAACTTCGCCACCAACGGGTCGGGCGACTTCCGCAACCTGTTCATGACCGACCGCGTGGCGGCCGTGACCTACTGGGACGCCTGGGTGGGCCTGTTCAACAATATCGTGCATACCGAGAACCCGGATTCCGAGTTCGAGGCGCGCGGCGTTCCCGGTGTTCCGGGGCCGGACGGCGAGATTATCCTGCGGCGCGGCAATGCCTCGCTGTGGTTCATCCCGACCAATGCCGAGCACGTCGACAACGCCGTCAAGTTCCTCGAGTTCTGGCATTCGCCTCCGGGCTACGTCCTGGGCACGCTCGGCATCGAGGGCCACGACTACACCATGAACGGTGACGAGTACGAGCTGACCGAAACCGGCCAGTCCCACAGCTGCGACCACGGTGCACCGCGCGTCGCCTCGACGACCTGGGAGAACCCCTGCGGGTACCTGCCGGGCGTGCAGGCGGCCGAGGAGGTCATCCTCGAACATGCCACGGTCGAACACCTGCCGGCGGACTGGACCGAGGCCGAGCCCATCGTCCAGAACTGGGCCTACCAGGCGATGTCGGGCGAGATTTCCGGCGAGGAAGCCGTTGCCGGCATGCATGAAGAACTGATGTCAGCGGGCCTGATCGACGAGTAATGGCCCGTCTCGACCAACAGGCCTCGCGGGTTTCCGCGGGGCCTTCTACGCTGAAACGCCTGGCCCGGTTCGGGCGCACCACGGTGGTGCGCTACTGGCCCTACTACCTGATGGTCCTACCTGCGCTTGCCTGGCTAGCGATCTTTCTCGTCTGGCCCTCGTTCCAGGGGTTCCTGATCTCGTTCCAGAAGTTCGGGCTGATGGGCTCGCAGGGCTATGTCGGGCTGGAGAACTACGGGGAGGCGCTGACCGACCGCACGGTCATCCAGGCGTTCCTGAATACCCTGTCGATCACCATCGGAATCACGATCGCGGGGACGCTTCTGCCCCTCGTTCCGGCCATCGCGCTCGCCGAGATCACCCCGCGCCCGATGCGCTCGGGCCTGCAGTCGGTGATCTATGCGCCGCACCTTCTGGGCTGGGTGATCATCATCGGCATCTGGATGAACGTGCTCTCGCCGATCGGCCTGGTGAATTCCATCCTGACCGGCATCGGCATCGTCGACAAGCCGATCCCGTTCTTCTCGCATCCGGCCTGGGGCCAGCCGCTGGTGATCGGGCTGACGACGTGGAAGGATCTCGGTTTCTACGCCCTGATCTATTACGCGGCGCTGATGACCATCAACACCGAGCTGATCGAAGCCGCCGCCATCGACGGCGCGAACGGGCTCCAGCGGATCCGCGACGTGCTGATCCCGCATCTCAAGCCGGCGATCCGCGTGGTGTTCATGATCACGCTGCTGGGCGCCTCGCACACCTTCGATTCCGCCTTCCTGATGATGAACGGCCGCACGGCGGAGACGGTGCGCACGCTCGCCATCTTCACCTATGAGCGCGGCATCCTGCAGTTCGATCTCGGGATCGCGAGCGCGGCGGGCGTGCTGTTGTTGATGTTCTCGCTGGCGCTGGGGCTGGTCGCGCGGCTCATGCCCGGCATGAGGCAGCAGGGACTGTGATGCCATGACCCTGAGCCGCAACATTCGCCTGTTTTCCTGGATCATCCTGGTTCTTTTGAGCCTGACGATGATCGTACCGCTGTTCAACGTGGCGGCGACGTCGCTGACGACAAAGGCGGGCAGCCTGCAGCCCGGCGTGATCCTGTGGCCCGACCCGGTCAGCCTCGAGGGCTATTACACGCTCTTTAACCGCATGCGCTTCTGGCTGCCGTTCATGAACACCATGTACGTCACGGTCGTGGGCACGGCAGCGCATGTCCTGTTGTGCTCCATTGCGGGGTACGCACTCAGCCGCGAGGACCTGCCGGGCCGCGGCTGGATGGTGGGGGCGATCCTGATGACGCTGGCCATCCCCACCCAGACGATCCTGGTGCCGCTGTTCATCGTTTTCCGCGATTTCGGGCTGTTGAACACGCTGACCTCGCTGATCATCGTGGACATGGTGACCGCTTTCTCGATCATCCTGATGAAGACCTATTTCGAGCAGGTGCCCAGGGCGATCATCGAATCCGCCCAGCTCGACGGGGCGGGGCACGTGCGGCTGTTCTTCAACTTCTACGTGCCGCTGTCGCTGCCCGGGATCATCACCATCACGGTCTTCGAGATGGTGAAGAAGTACAACCTGTTCATTCATCCGCTGCTGTTCATCTCCGATCCCGACAAGACGACCCTGCAGATCGCGCTGCAGTCCGTGGTGGGCGGGGAGAGCAGCACCTCGACAAACGACTTCATCGCGCCGAACGTGATGATGGCGGGCATCGTCGCGGCGCTGGTGCCGCTTCTGATCTTCTTCGCCTTCTTCCAGCGCTACCTGGTGCGCGGCGTGACGATGGGCGGGGTCAAGGAATAGGACGCCTGGCGGCTATTCCACATAGATCGGATTGGTGAGCGCCCGGCGGATGGGGTGCTCCAGGGACGAGTCCCAGTCGGCGTGGGCGGGGCGGGTGTCACCGATAAAGGCGAGGATGTCCTCGACGATGCGCCGGCGGGAAGCGTCGGCGACGATTTCCGCGCGGACGAATTTTTGCGGGGCTTCGAGGGTGAGCGTGGTGCTCCAGTCGGCGCCTTCGATCGGGGCCCCGGCGATGGCGCCCGTGGCATCCCAGATCTCCAGCCTGTCGCCGGGGGCGCCGCTGGCCGCGACGGTAAGTTCGACCGGTCCGCCGGGGACGGTGTCGCCATGGCCGGCCGCGCCCGCGGCGATGGTCAGCCACGGGCCGGTGGGGGACTCGGTGACGAAGCTGCGGCCTTTTTTGAGGGCCTCGAGAATGCCGGGCACCGAGAGTTCCTCGAGCCACAGCCAGGTGCAGGGCCGGGCGAGGGTGACGGGGCTGTTGTCCGGTTCGGTGGCGGGCTGGTGATAGTCGGAGCCGCCGATGGCGGTGATGCGCCGGCCCTCGGCGAGGCGCGCCTGGTAGCGCGCCAGCGCGATGTAGTTGCCCGCGAACCAGTGGGTCTGCCAGACCTCCATGCAGTCGATTTCGCCGGGCAGGGCCCAGTCCCACGGGATGGCCGGCTTGTCGTGATTGATCGAGAACAGGGCGCCGGACTCGCGGATGCGGGCGACCATCGCGGCGACATCGGCGTCGCTGGTGGCGCGGAAATCGGTAATTTCGCGGGCGCCGAAGACATTGGCGTGGCCGAACTCGGTGGTGAACTCGTAGGCGGGCACGAAGACCAGCTCTTCGCTCGA
>CAZNHG010000275.1:0-4661 GCA_964572555.1 uncultured Devosiaceae bacterium
CTCCCACCATGCGAGCCGGGCCGTGCAGTGACTTCACGCTGATTTGCGAAGAGCCAAAAAATTGGACTTTGGTCTGAAGTTGTATGCAATTCGGCCTTCTGGGTAGTGCTGCGACAGCTTTCTTGAGGGCCGGGGGCGCGCCCTTGACGCCTAGCGGGCTGACTCCCATCAGTCGATCGAGCCCGCTGTCCACTGGAACGACGTGCGGGGCGATCTATCGCTATTCATCTGGCAATTAAATGATTATTTTCTAATAAAAAATGCAGCGACAAAATGAGCGCCAATGCCGGCCCGAATGGCTGTTGGAAAGGCTCGGGCAGCAGTTCCTGGGTTCAGCGGCTACATTGAAACATTAAAAAAAGAAATTTGCGGAAGGCGGGCGCAAGGAATCCAGCGGGTGGTGAGCAATGAAACATGTCGCTTCAAAGCACCTGTGGTGGCTGGGACCGATCATGGTCGTGGCATTTATCATCGCCGCCGTGGTGCTGATGCCATGGAATTTCTTGAAACCGGTTATCACCGAGCGTATCGAGGAGGCAACCGGGCGATCTGTTGCCATTCATGGCGATGTGGGGATAACCCTGTTTCCCCGGCCGACATTATCGCTTCACGAGATTGAAGTCGCCAACCCTGAGTGGGCCGCTTCACCGCGCATGCTCGAGGCGCAGCGTATCAGTGTCTCGCCATCGCTCGGCGCTCTGATCCAAGGAGAAGTCGTACTGGATGATATCGAGATTGCCGGCGCGACCCTGCATCTGGAACAACGCGTCGATACCCCCGGCAACTGGGTGCTTGGCGATGGGCAAGAGGACCCTCAGCCCCCATCTGAAGAAGAGACAACCTCCCCCTTGAAGGCACACCATCTTTCCGTATCCGAGTCAGAGGTGCATTACCGGGCCGCCGAGGCCGAAACCCCGCTCACACTCTCCATTTCGTTGCTTCAGATGCACGCAGATGACCAGACCCTGCACACCCAGGCAGCACTGACATTCCAGGGGCGACGCTTTGAGCTGGAAGCACGAACTGGCCCCATCGATGCCTTCATGGACCATGCCCAGGCATTCGGCGGCGAGCTTTCTCTCGGCTCCGGCGAGAGCCTTTTTACGGGGACCTTCGAGGTTCCCGAGGCGCCGGCAGGGGAGCGATTACAGGCAGAGGGAGAGCTCAGCCTGCACAATCTTGCCGAGTGGTCACGATGGCTAGAGTTACCACAGGTCGAGCTGGATCGCCTCGAGATGGCGGCACGCCTGGAACGCCAAGGCAGCGAGTGGCGATTGGGCAATATCGACACAACGGTGGTCGACAGTCGCGTGACCGGCGAGCTGAGGGTGGAGACTGCCGGCGATGCGCCAACACTTGATGGCCGACTGCACTCATCGAGTCTCGATATCGCCGCCCTGCGTACGGCCTGGCCGGAATCCAAGGAGAAAAAAACGGGAGTATCCGTACCCCTATTACCGGATCTGCGTGGCGAAATAGCCCTGTCGGTAGATCGCCTGACGCTGGAGGCGGCACTGCTCCATAACGTTCAGGCCCAGGTCCGGTTTGCCGAGCATTCGGTTATGCTTGATCCCTTGTCCTTCGATATTGCCGGTGGCAAGGTCGAGACAGACGCAAGCCTGACGAGTCGCCCTGAAAGGGTTGCTGCAAAGGCTCGGATCACGCTACAGGATCTGAGCCTGGCGGAACTCGGAATAGCGCTGGAGCCCGGCGATACCCTGGGCGCCGAACTCGCTCTTGAGCTTCAGTCCCTCGAACAGCGCCCGGTATTCGACCCCGATACCCTGCTTGCCAGCCTGCGTATCGACAATGCGCGTTTCGCGTATCGCAACGACGAGGCCGATAACAACCTCGAGGGGACACTTGTGACCACCGGAGAAGGAACGCCGCCGGGATTGTTGCTCGGTGTGAAGGGCACCTTTCATGATAAGCCGCTGGAGATGCAGGTCAGGGGGGCGCCGTTGCCCAGCCTGGTCGATCTGGAGGATGGCGCGCTGAAACAAGATTACCCGATTGAAGCCGAAGCCACCTCAAAGGGGTTGTTCACTCGGGTGGCCACCACGCTGGCTTCGATCCTGCGTCCGCAGACATTTGAAGGGGAGGTGGTGTTGGAAGCCGGCGGTCGCGAGGACCTGGAAGCCTGGATCGGTCCGGTGCTGCCTCCCTTGCCCGAATTTCGTCTCGCGGGCCATTTGAACCGTGACAACGCGCGATGGTTCGCCACCGGGCTTGACGGTGAGATAGGCTCGACCCATGTCGCCGGTAGCGTCGAGGTGCTCAACACCGAACGCCCCGTGGTAGACGTCGATCTCGAGGCTGGTCGTATCGACCTGGCTCGGCTCATTTCCGCGACTACCGAAGCCTCAAGCGATGAGGCCCAGGACGACTCCCTATTGGCCCCGCTACGGGGCTTCGACGGGCAACTGAACCTAAACGCAAAGACGCTGGTGGTACCCAGCGGGCTCGAACTGCGTGAGCTTGTGCTGGCCGCCGAACTGGAGGCCGGCCGGCTACGAGCGGACCCCCTCCAGTTTCGCCTGGGTGATGGTTCACTGGCCGGTAGCCTGGCGCTGGACGCGACGGCGCCACCCGCATCCGGGCGCCTGGAGGTCGATGTCGATGACATTGCGCTGGCCAGGCTGGGCGATACCTTCACGCCCATCGAAGACCGGCTGGGCAGAGTATCCGGGGAGCTGCACCTGGAGATGAGTGAAACGCTCCCCAGGGACAGGCGCGATGATCTGCTATTGCCGTTTATCGGCCGCCTGAGGGTCGAGCCCTCCACGCTTCGTTTCCATGACCCAAAAGTCGGCACCGAACTGACGCTGAGCCTTGAAACCCAAGGCTCCGCCGCAGGGGCACAGACATTTTATCTGGAAGGGGAAGGCCGCTACGACGGCGCGCCGGCCTCGCTCTCGCTGCGAGGCGACTCCCTGCTCGATGCTCGAGACCCGCATCGCCCCTATGTGGTGGATCTCGAGGCGGATATCGTCGACACTCGATTAAGGCTACAAGGTACGCTGCTGCGCCCCCTGGCGCTGGAAGGGCTGAACCTTGAGCTCGCCCTGCAAGGGCCTGACCCGCAACGCCTGAGCCGCCTGCTGGGCGTGGCGCTGCCACGGCTCCCTCCCTATTCGGTCTCGGGACATCTGGATCTAAAAAACCAGCGCTGGACCTTCAGCGACATGGAAGGGGAGGTGGGTGACAGTGAGCTCGATGGGCGCCTGGCACTCGATGTAGGCGTCAGGCCGCCTCGACTGACCGGGGAGCTGACCTCCACGTATCTGCATATCGAGGATCTAGGTGGTCTCGTCGGGGTGGCACCTGGAGAAGCGGAAAGTGAGGCCGACGAGCGCTTCATTCTTCCCGATACCCCTATCATCGGCGATGCATGGCATGGCATGTCGGCGGAGGTGAGCTACCGGGGCCAGTCCGTGCGCGCAGGGGATATTCCATTGAGCAACGTGGTCATTGATTTTCGTCTCGAGGAGGGACGCGGCCGGTTCGATCCCGTGGGGTTCGGGGTGGGTGAGGGAAGTGTCGATCTCGTCCTCGATCTGGACGCCGGCACTCAACCACCCAGTGGCACGCTGCAGGTGGAGGTGCAGGGGGTGGACCTCAACGAGGCATTGCGTAACTGGGAGCTGGCCGATGAGAGTGTGGGCATCATCGGGGGGCGTGGCAAGCTCTGGATGGAAGGCGCCTCGGTCGCGGAACTCCTGGCCTCCGCCGATGGCGGCGTGGTCTTGCTGATGACCGGCGGAAGACTCGAAGCGTTGCTGGTGGAGATAGCGGGGCTCGATGCCGGTCAGGCGTTTCTGAGCTGGCTACGCGGGCGCGGCCCCATTCCGGTCGATTGCGCTTATGCCGATCTCCAGGCGAGAAACGGCGTGACCCAGCTCGATACCTTCGTGGTGGACACCGACGACACCACCTTCACCGTGGGTGGTCAGGTGGATCTGAATACGGAGCGCTTGGATGTCAGCATCATCGCCCACCCCAAGGACCCCAGTGTCTTTGTCGGGCGGTCTCCACTGCACCTGGGAGGCACATTCGATAACATCGAAACGGGTGTGCATCGCGAAAGGCTCGTGATGCGAGCCGGTGCCAGCGCGGTGCTTGGTGCCGTGGCCGGCCCTATCACCGCCCTCTTGCCGCTGGTGGATGTGGGGACAGGCCCCAACATGGCATATTGCCAAGGACTGATCCGTCGTTCCCGTGAGGCCATAGAAGAGGGGGGCGCCGAATAATGCGTCAACGCCACGAGTTCGCCATCCTGACGATGCGGGGGCTTCTCATATTGAGCCTTCTGGTCGGCTGCGCCGACGCCCCGCTCAATGAATCCGCCAGGCTGGAGCAGCAGGATTCGCTCGCCGCGGTGCAGATCAAGGCGCGGCTTCTCGAAGCACCGGAGTTGGCCGGGGCGGCCATCGACGTGGACCTGGAGGGCGACCGGGCCATTCTGAGGGGATTCGTCGAGACCTCAGAGCAACGAAAACGGGCGGAAGCCATTGCGCGAGACCATGATCAGGTGAAGACGGTCGACAACCAGATCACGGTGAAATAGCACAGCCTGATAAAGGGGTCGCCGATACGTGCCCCGCCGCCGTGGTACGGGGCCGTATGCCTGGTGGGGTGGGCGGACAAGAGCATGCCGCCGC
>CAZNHG010000276.1:0-4656 GCA_964572555.1 uncultured Devosiaceae bacterium
ACCCGCTTCCTCGGCTACCGGCCCGAGAACGTCAAGCTCTTCGCCTTCGTGGTGGTCGCCGTCCTCGGCGGCATCGCGGGCGCGCTCTATGTGCCGCAGGTGGGCATCATCAATCCAGGCGAGTTCTCGCCGGCCAACTCCATCGAGATCGTCATCTGGACGGCCGTGGGCGGGCGCGGAACCCTTGTGGGACCGATCATCGGCGGGATCCTCGTGAACATGGGCAAGTCCTATTTCACCGGCGCTTTCCCAGAGCTGTGGCTGTTCGCGCTCGGCGGGTTGTTTGTCTTCGTGACCCTGTTCCTGCCCAAGGGCATCGTGGGCACCATTCACTCCGGCTGGACGGCCCTGCGGGCCCGCCGTGCCTCGCGCCGGGCCGAACAGGGGCGCGATCCCGATCGCGGCACGCCACAGCCGCCTTCGGCGTCGACAACCCTCAATCCCTCGGCCGCGGAGTGACGTCATGAGCCCCCATGAGAAGATCACCAGCGAGGATGTCCTGTTGTATCTCGACGGCGTGTCGGTCTCGTTCGACGGCTTCAGGGCGATCAACAATCTTTCGCTGATCGTGCGCGAGAACGAGCTGCAGGCGATCATCGGGCCGAACGGCGCGGGCAAGACCACAATGATGGACATCATCACCGGCAAGACCCGGCCCGACGAGGGCGACGTCTTGTTCGCGGGCACGGTCGATCTGACCCGGAGCGACGAGGCGGCTATCGCCGAGTTAGGGATCGGGCGCAAGTTCCAAAAGCCCACCGTCTTCGAAAGCCACACGGTCTGGGACAATCTCGTCCTGGCGCTGAAGAAGCCGCGGGGCGTGATCTCCTCGTGGTTCTATTACGCCAGCCGCGATGACGAGGCGCGGATCATGGAGATCTTGGAGACGATCCGCCTGACCGACCGCAGGGACGACATGGCATCCGATCTCAGCCACGGGCAGAAGCAATGGCTCGAGATCGGCATGCTGCTGGCGCAGGACCCCAAGCTTCTGCTCGTCGACGAGCCGGTCGCGGGCATGACCGACGCCGAAACGGTCGAGACCTCGAAGCTGTTGCGCGAGATTGCCGAGACGCGCGCGGTCGTCGTGGTCGAGCACGACATGAGCTTCGTGCGCGATCTCGATTCGCGGGTGACCTGTCTTGCTGAGGGCTCGGTCCTCGCCGAGGGATCGCTCACGGAAGTCAGCGCCAACGAGCGCGTTATCGAAAGCTATCTGGGGAGATAACCATGGCCGAGCTAACGGTTTCGAAAGCCGATCTCTACTACGGCGCCGCGCAGGCCCTGCGTGGCATCTCCATCGAGGCGCGCGAGGGCCGGATCACGGCGGTTCTCGGACGCAACGGGGTGGGTAAGTCCTCCCTGTTGCGCGGGATAACGGGGCTTCACGGCATAGCGGGCGGCGCCATCAGTTTCGACGCGGATTCGCTCAGCAGGATGCCCCCCTATGCCCGCGCCCGGCGGGGCATCGGCTACGTGCCGCAAGGGCGCGAGATCTTCCCTCTGTTGAGCGTGCGTGAGAACCTCGAGACAGGCTATGCGGGGCTCAAGCGCTCCGAGCGCAGCGTTCCCGAGTTCATCTTCAAGCTGTTCCCGGTCCTCAAGGAAATGCTCTCGCGCCGCGGCGGCGACCTCTCCGGCGGCCAGCAGCAGCAGCTCGCCATCGCCCGCGCGCTGGTCACGCGCCCGAAAATCCTGGTGCTCGACGAGCCGACCGAAGGCATCCAGCCCTCCATCATCAAGGATATCGGCCGGGCCCTGCAATATCTGCGCGACGAGATGGGGATGACCATTCTCCTGGTCGAGCAATATCTCGACTTCTGCCGCGAACTCGCCGACGATATTTACATCATGGACCGGGGCGAGATCCTGCATTCGGGGCCCGCCTCCGATCTCGACAAGGCGGAAATCACCAGGCACCTCATGGTCTGAAATCCCGCGAGGAGCCGATGTCCCAGCCGCAGTCCCCGCTTGAGCCCAAGGGCGCCGCCGCCGTGCAGCGCGCAAGCGGCAGTGGCCGGCTGGTGACGCAGATGCGCAATGGCGAAACGCGCGTCTCCGAGCTCTATCAAGAGGGTTGCGCCAAGATTCGCCTGCCCCATACCCACGCGCCCTCGCTCGAAGCCGTGCTGATCAACACCTCGGGCGGGCTGACGGGCGGCGATCAGCTGGAGTGGCGCATCACGGCCACGGAAGGTGCACGCCTGGCGCTGACCACCCAGGCCTGCGAGCGCATCTACAAGTCGACGGGCGACGACGCGGTCGTACGGACCGAGCTCAGTATCGGCGCCCATGCCCATCTCGACTGGCTCCCCCAGGAGACGATCCTGTTCGAGGAGAGCCGGCTGCACCGCACGCTCGATATCGACCTCGCCGACGGTGCGAGTTTCACCGGCGTCGAGGCGGTGTTGCTGGGCCGCGAGGCCATGGGCGAGGCCGCCCGTTCCGCGCTTCTCAACGACAACTGGCGCGTGCGCCGCAACGGGCGCCTGCTGCACGCCGAGGCGAACAGGCTCTCGGCCACCGATCTCGAGCGCGACGCCCTGTCTCTTCTCGCCGGCAACAACGCCTTCGCCACCGTCGTGCACATCGCCCCCGGCGCCGAGGACAAGGTCGGCCCCGTGCGCGCCCTCATCCCCGCCGACACCCACG
Organism: uncultured Devosiaceae bacterium; assembly: GCA_964572555.1. Classification (GTDB taxonomy): domain Bacteria; phylum Pseudomonadota; class Alphaproteobacteria; order Rhizobiales; family Devosiaceae; genus CAZNHG01. Next base: position 2,653 of record CAZNHG010000276.1, read on the forward strand.
CCGCCGTCAGCGCGATCAGCGAGCGGCTGATCGTGCGGGCCCTGGCGCCGTCGGGGCTTGCCTTGCGGCGCCTGATCACGCCAATAATCGCCCATCTTTCCGGCGCCGGCACCCTGCCGCGCCTGTGGTCCACCTGAGATTTCAAGGCTCGAGAATGAACCTGACGCCCCGCGAAAAAGACAAGCTCCTCATCTCCATGGCCGCCATGGTCGCCCGCCGCCGCCTCGAACGCGGCGTCAAGCTCAACCACCCGGAAGCGGTGGCGCTGATCACCGATTTCGTCGTGGAGGGCGCACGCGACGGCACACCGGTGGCCGAACTGATGGAATCAGGCGCCCATGTCATCACCCGCGACCAGGTGATGGACGGGGTGGCCGAGATGATCCACGACGTGCAGGTCGAGGCAACATTCCCCGACGGCACGAAGCTGGTCACTGTCCACGAGCCGATCAGATGACGGATCAATCCGGCCCCGCCCCTACACCCGTCGGGACGGATGCGTTACAAGTTCCGACTCGTGCACGCGGGCCTGCGTGCACCCTCACCCCAAAAAGGCGTGACCAAGTAGCGGGCGCCATGTCGACCAAACCAGGGACAACACAATGATCAAGAGACTTTTCATCGCCACCGCCATGCTGTTCGCCGCAAGCATGCCAGCCTTCGCTCACCTCAATCCCGCCGAGCACGGCTCTTTCATGGCCGGTGCCACGCACCCGTTGTTCGGGCTCGACCACGTCCTGGTGATGGTGGCCGTCGGCCTGTGGGCCGCCTCGCTCGGCGGCCGCGCGCTCTATGCCGTACCGGCGGCCTTCGTCGGCATGATGGCATTGGGCTTCTTTGCCGCCATCGGCGGCATGGCCCTGCCCTTCGTCGAGCCGGTCATCCTGGCCTCGGTAATCTTCGTGGGCGTCATGGTGGCGCTTGCCCTGCCCATTCCGGCGTCCGCCGTTTCCGCGCTCGTCGCCTTCTTCGCCCTGTTCCACGGGTCCGCCCATGGCGCCGAACTCGGCGGCGCGGGTGCGTGGCAGTTCGCGATCGGCTTCATGGCCGCCACCGCGCTGCTGCACGGCGTCGGCATTGCGCTGGGTGTTGGCTTCGGCAAGCTGGCCGATCGCCGCGAGGGCCGCATGCTTACCCGCATTGCGGGCGGGCTGACCGCCGTCGGCGGCGTCTGGCTGGCAGTGGCCGGCTGACACGCAACATGCAAAAGGAGGATGCGTCCCATGATACCCGGTGAAGTCATCACGAAAGACGGCGATATCGAGCTCAATGCGGGCGCGTCCTCCATTACCCTCGAAGTCGCCAACACCGGCGACAGGCCGATCCAGGTCGGCTCGCACTACCACTTCTTCGAAACCAATCCGGGCCTGAGCTTCGACCGCGACAGGGCCCGCGGCATGCGCCTCGATATCGCGGCGGGCACGGCCGTGCGCTTCGAGCCGGGGCAGACCCGCGAAGTGACGCTGGTGCCCCTGTCGGGCAAGCGCGTCGTCTACGGCTTCCAGCAAAAGGTCATGGGCGCGCTGTGATGCTCGAGGCCGGGCGCGTCGCAAACCAGGTTCGCGCGCCGCTCACACCGGCCGCGTCCACGCATACGAAAACGCCCGGCCCGCGGGGACGGTGCGGACCGGACGCTTCGACGTGGACCGTGAGATCCCGCCAGGAACTAGGCCGTATCGTCGACGAACACGACGATGTTGCTCTGGGAGTCGGCCCGCACGTCCACGACGTCCTCGGCGGCAAAGCCCTCTTCCTCGAGCGCGGCCGTCAGGGCCGTATTGGCCTCGACGCTACTCTCGAGCGTGCTCTGCCAGTTCGCATCCTTGGACATGGCCTCGTCGAACACCTGCTGCTCGGCCTGGGCGTTCGCGCTAGCCTCAACCTCGGACATCTTCACGATCTTGATCGTGTCGTCTTCAGTGATCGAACTGATCCCGGCACCGGCGCCCGCATCGGCCGCGGCACCGGCACTGGCGGATGTACCCGCGCTGCCGCTGCCTTCGG
>CAZNHG010000277.1:0-4647 GCA_964572555.1 uncultured Devosiaceae bacterium
GCGATCCGTCTTCGGCGCTGCTGGAGGTACTCGACCCCGAACAGAACAGCACGTTCAACGATCACTATCTCGAGGTCGATTTCGACCTGAGCAACGTGATGTTCGTGACGACCTCGAACACGCTGAACATCCCCGATGCGCTGATGGACCGGATGGAGATCATCCGGATCAGCGGCTACACCGAGGAGGAAAAGCGCGAGATCGCCAAGCGGCACCTGATCCCGGAGAACGTGGCCGAGCACGGCCTGAAGGAAGGCGAGTTCGAGCTTCCCGACGCGCAGCTCAACACCATGATCCAGCGCTATACCCGCGAGGCGGGCGTGCGTAATCTCAAGCGCGAGATCTCGAAGGTGATGCGCAAGGCGGTGAAGGACCTGCTGACGTCGGACAAGACATCGATCTTGGTCGATGCCGCGTTGCTCGAGGACTATCTCGGCCCGCCGCCATACCGGCACACCGAGGTGGACGACGATCCGCAGGTGGGCGTCGTGACGGGTCTGGCCTGGACCTCGGTCGGCGGCGAGCTGCTGACCATCGAAGGGGTCATCTCGCCGGGCAAGGGCAAGATGACCATCACGGGCAACCTCAAGGACGTGATGAAGGAGTCGATCTCGGCGGCCAACGCCTATGTGCGCTCGCGCTGCATCGAGTTCGGCATCAAGCCGCCCTTGTTCGACACCCGCGATATCCACGTGCACGTGCCCGAGGGTGCCACGCCCAAGGACGGGCCGTCGGCGGGCATCGCCATGGCCACGGCGATCGTCTCGGTGATGACCGGCGTGCCGGTGCGCCATGACGTGGCCATGACCGGCGAGATCACGCTGCGCGGCCGCGTGCTGCCCATCGGCGGGCTCAAGGAGAAGCTCCTGGCGGCCCAGCGCGGCGGTATCAAGAAGGTGCTGATCCCCGAGGAAAACGTTCGCGATCTCAAGGAAATACCGGACAGCGTCAAGGAGGCTCTCGAGATCGTTCCCGTCGCCCGCATGGAGGAAGTGCTCCGCCATTCGCTGACGCGCGACCTCGAGCCGATCGAATGGGACTTCGAGAACGACCCCATGCCCAAGACGCCAGTCGAGGTGGAAACGGGCGAGGAAGCGGTCCGTCCTCACTGACGCGATTTTGGTGTTGACGTTTTGTTAGGGACGTGAAGGCGGCGCGGCAGCGCCGCCTTTTTCATGTGTTAAAAGCGCCGAGATGGCCGGAAATCCTTGCGTTTGAGCTAGAATCGCAAAACTGTGGCCATGCTTCGCCTATCTCTTAATTGGACAGGCATTCTTACTATTGAGGAAAAGCAATGAACAAGAACGATCTGACCGGCGTGGTTGCCGACAAGGCGGGTATCACCAAGGCGCAGGCTGCTGACGCCGTCGATGCCGTCTTCGACGCAATCACCGATACCCTGAAAGACGGCGGTGACGTTCGCCTCGTCGGCTTTGGCACGTTCGCCGTTTCGAAGCGTAAGGCCAGCAAGGGCCGCAACCCGGCCACCGGTGCGGAGATACAGATCCCCGCTTCGAACCAGGCCAAGTTCAAGCCCGGCAAGGGACTGAAAGACGCGCTTAACTAAGCGCCGGATACGTCCGGAGCAACAAAGGGCCCCGGCATTCGTGCCGGGGCCCTTTCCGTTGCCGGGGCCAAACAGTTGTTGACCTCGCTCGGACGAGGCAATATCAGAAGCCGTCCGCGGGCAGGGCGGTTAGCTCAGTTGGTAGAGCGCCTCGTTTACACCGAGGATGTCGGGAGTTCGAGTCTCTCACCGCCCACCAGATCCTATTCCCGGCACATCGCGATTACGGTGTTTTTGCGCCCTTGCGCGGCACTTGCATGCGGCACTGCGAACGCATTTGGAAAAACCTCGCGAACTGCCGATTTAGCCGCTTGACTTGGCTCGGACACAGGGCTAAACGGACGCAACTCTGAAGGGCACAGCGCCCCTTATCAGGGGGTGTAGCTCAGTTGGTTAGAGCGCTGGCCTGTCACGCCAGAGGTCGCGGGTTCGAGTCCCGTCACTCCCGCCACTTCCTTTCCCTCATTCCCGGAAGCGCGAAGCGCACCTGCCGCGCCGGCACTTGTCGTGAAGCTGCGTTCGCACATGTTCGCGGTCGGCCGGCATGGCGTGAGTCGCCGCAACGGGAAGCGCAAGAATAGCCGGCGGTGTTGCATGTCTGCACGTCGGGCACGCATGCGGCGCGCGCAGGTGGCCCGGCACGGGCGCGGCGCCGTCGCAGCACCGCTAAGCCATTGAATAACAGTCTGTTTACCATGTGTGGTAGATTGGCAACATTCGCGGCCTGCCACTTTTTCGCCACATGAAAACCCAAGTTCTTCCGCATCTTCCCATCACATTCGCTGGCGAGCTGTTGGTGTGGCACGCATAAATGATTTATAGTCTGTCCTACGCCGGCAATCAGTAGTAGAAAGCGGCCTCAAGAAGCCGATTTCTGGATGAGTTCAAAAGGAGAGCAATATGTCCGCACTCAAGAAAGTCATGCTTGCCGCGCTCGCATCCGGGACCATGGTGTCCGGTGCCTATGCGGCCGATTTGACGACGACCGTTCCTGAGACGACGACGCCTGCGCCGATGATGCAGGACAGCGCGTTCGACTGGAACCGCTTCTACGTTGGTGCCTTCGGTGCCGCGCAGGGCTATGAGGACCAGGACTGGGAGTATGGTGCGGGCCTCGCTGCCGGTGTCAACACCCAGATCGACTTCTATCTGCTCGGTGGTGAGGTCGCGATTTCCGGGCTGACCGGCAACGGCGACCGCACGTATGGCCAGGCCCTGGCGCGCGCCGGTGTCGTGGCGACCGACGAAGTCGTTCTCTACGGTACGGCCGGTTACGGCGTCGACCTCAGCGCTGCCGATGAAGAGCATTGGCTCGTTGGTGGCGGTGCAGAGTTCGCGGTGAGCGACAACATCTCCATCGATGGCCAGTATCTGCACGGCTTCGAGGTCGACGATACCCAGACCCCGATGAACCAGGTGACCATCGGCGTGAACTATCACTTCTAAGCCGATCGTATAACCTCCACGGTCAGAAAGCCGTCCGCGATTGCGGGCGGCTTTTTTGTGCGCGCCGGCCGGCCGTCGGGTGGGCGAGGGTTAACCCTGCGTTAGCCCTGCCAAGAGGATTTTATTGAAATGCCATGCGTTTCTGCGGCCTAGTGAGCCTGTTGAACACTCACTGAAGAGGCGGATGCATGACGATCCCATGCAAGATTGTGCTCGCCGCCGCTGCGGTCCTTGGTCTTTCGTCGGCTGGCGCTTCGGCGCAAAGCAATACCCCGTACTACGGGTTGTCGGCATTTGAAGGCGGATATGTCGGCGGCTATGGCGGCGGATTTCTCCATCCTGAAATCGATGGAACCCTTGGCGGCATCGCCGGCGTCAATTTCGCGCTGACCGATGGAATCGTCATCGGCGCGGAAGCGCAGGGCGGTGCGACATTTGGCGACAGCACCACCTACGACGCGCTGATGCTCGGCCATCTTGGCTACGAGGTCACCGACAGCGCGATGGTCTACGGCGCCCTCGGGAGCGGTCTTATCGACGGCAAGGGATCATATGCCTTCGGCGGCGGTGCGGAAGCAGCCTTGTCGGGCCAGTTGGGGGTCCGTGGCGAGCTTCTGGGCACCGGCGAGTGGGGTGGTGGCGTGGAGGCCACCAAGGCGACTGCCGGCGTCCTTTGGCACATTCGATAGAGTGGCCACTGGCGGCAACTTCAGGGCTCCTTCGGGAGCCCTTTTTTTGTTTGGGCAATTGCCCTTTTTGCGGCGGATTGTTCGCGCGGACGGACAGTTCTCCCCTTGAAACGGGACGGGCAGTGGGCTAAGCCCAACCCCAACGCACCAAGGTCTTCGCCATTCGCCCGCAATGAAGACGGGGACCCGCCGGCCGCCCGGCCGGTGTCAGTGATATGTAAGGTCGCCGCATGAACGAATTGCTCAGCAACTATCTGCCTATCGTCATCTTCGTTGGCCTGGCAGGGGCCATGGGGCTCGCGCTGCTGGTGGCGCCGTTCATCGTCGCCTTCAAGCGCCCGGATCCCGAGAAGGTCTCCGCCTACGAATGCGGCTTCGACGCGTTCGATGACGCACGCATGAAATTCGACGTGCGATTCTATCTGGTGGCGATTCTGTTTATTATATTCGACCTGGAAGTTGCCTTCCTGTTCCCCTGGGCCGTGGCGTTCAGGGACGTCGGGTGGTTCGGCTTCTGGGCAATGATGATCTTCCTCGCCGTTCTGACGATCGGATTCGTCTATGAGTGGCGGAAAGGAGCTCTGGAATGGGACTGAATGAATCCGGCACGCTCAAGACCCCGCATCCCAAGGATCTTATCGATCCGCGGACCGGCAAGCCGGCGACGAACAATGACCCGTTCTTCACCGACGTCAACGACGAGCTGGCCGACAAGGGCTTCCTTGTTACCTCGACCGACGAGTTGATCAACTGGGCCCGCACCGGCTCGCTGATGTGGATGACGTTCGGCCTCGCCTGTTGTGCGGTCGAGATGATGCAGATGTCGATGCCGCGCTACGACGTCGAGCGCTTCGGGATCGCGCCCCGGGCGTCGCCGCGCCAGTCCGATCTGATGATCGTGGCGGGCACGCTGTGCAACAAGATGGCCCCGGCGCTGCGCAAGGT
>CAZNHG010000278.1:0-4636 GCA_964572555.1 uncultured Devosiaceae bacterium
GGTAGATCGTACCCCCCGGCACGATCACCGTGTTTTTGGAGTGATTGAGAAGATGCTCCGCGATGGGGAAGGAGTTGGTGAACACCTGCATGCGCCGCATGGCGAGATAGTGCACCATCTGGAACGTTGTCGTCCCCCCGTTGATGATGATCTCCTCACCGTCCTCGCACAGCTCCACCGCCTTGCGGGCAATGGCACGCTTGCGGTCGACGTTGACGCTCTTGTTGTAGGCGAAGGGCCGTCCCGCCAGTCCGATCGCGGGCGGATGCAGCGCCTCGGCGCCGCCGCGCATCTTCCTGAGCTTCTTTTGCAGGTGCAGCGCCCCGATATCGCGCCGGATCGTCGCCTCGGAGGAGTCCGTGAGTTCCACCAGCTCCTTGACAGTCGCCATGGGCTTTTCCTGCAGAACACTGAGGATCAGCCGGTGTCGTTCGCTCTCGTGCATGCGGTGCCGCTTCTCGCCCTCCCTAGAGCGTTTTCAGGACAAGTGGACACCACTTGTCCGGTTCGAAAACGCGATCACTCAAGAACCTGGAGCTGGAGTTCTGATTCAATCAGAACGGAAAAAGCTCTAGCCGGGACATGCGTGCTTTCTGCAAAATCGCTCAAAATGCACCAATCCCTGATTGAAAGTGACAGGAAGCGCCCCCGGGATCAAGCCGGAACAATGGAATGATTGAAGAATGCCGCCGGTGCCGGCCGATCAGGAACGCATCGTCAGTCTGCCGCCGTGGCGTTCGCCGTGTCGAGGCTCCACCCCTCATAGAGCGGATGATCCTTGCTCAGAGGCAGCGAGACGACCGAGCCCGATCGCTGGGCGTGATAGATCGCGGTGATCATCTCCATCGACCGGCGGGCGGCCGTCAGATCCGGCAGGATCGAAGTGGCGCCCCCCGTCACGGCGGCATGGATTTCCGCGTAAAGCCCGGCATAGCGCGAATGCCCCTCGGGCGCCGCCGCGCAGGCTGCGTCGATCTTTTTCTGCATCTCCTCGGACTTGGCAGTGAACGTCCAGTCACCCTGGCTGACCGTATAGGGCTCGAGCCCGCTTTCGACGGTGACGTTCTCGAAACACAGCCGCATGCGCGACATGTCCTGCGCCGCCCCCAGCGTCAGCGACGACGTCACAAGCGCCCCGCTCCCCGTCTCGAAGCTGATCGCGCCGCAATCCTCGGTCTCGATGGCATTCGAGCGCGTGTCGAGGAACGCGGCAACACGGCGGACCCCACCCAGCGCGTGCGCCATCAGGTCGTGGATATGGCTGGCATGACTCACGATCACCCCGCCGCACTCGCCGGCCCAGGTCCCGCGCCACGGCACGGAATAGTATGCCGCCTCGCGCCGCCAGTGCGTCTCCAGCGTGCCCGCCAGGGCGCGCCCTGCAAGGCCCGTCTCGATGAGATGCATCAGCTTGCGATAGCCGGGCCCGAACCGGTACTGCAGTACCGGGAACAGCTTGCCGCCGGTGGTGCGCACCTTCTCCTCGACGGCGTCCATTTCCGCCAGCGAGGTCACCAGCGGCTTCTCCCCGACGATGGCCTTGCCGGAGTCCAGCCCCTTGATGAGCGCGTCGAAATGCATGTGCGGCGGCAGGCACAAGGCGACGACATCGATATCGTCCGCCATGAGTACCTTGTCGAGATCGTCCTCGATCCGCCCCGCGGGCACATCGGCCGCGACAGCCTCGGCACGCGCGGTATCGCGGTCGCACATCACCGCCAGTTCGTAGAGATCGCCAAGCTCGGCGATGCCGCGCGCGTGGCCCGCGCCGACACCGGCACCCACGATGGCGACCCGCAGTTTCCCGTTACCGCTCATCGTCCCACCCGCACCGCGTTCTTCTGCGCCGTCAACGCCAGCTCCATCGCCTTGAAGGCATGCGCCTGGCGCATCGCCGTTTCGGTCCGGTTGGCCACGTCGCCGAGGAACTGCCGGAAATAGGGAATATCCCCGCCGCTGCAGTCGATGTGTTGCGGCGCCTCGGCATTGACGAGGAACAGATGATCCCCGCCGGGTCGCCCCGCGATGTCGATGTACTTGCGCAACTCGATATAGCCCTCGGTGCCCAGGATCGTCATGCGCCCGTCGCCCCAAACGCCCAGTCCGTCCGGCGTGAACCAGTCGACCCGCGCATAGCCCTGTGCATGCGCGCTGCGCAAAAGCACCTCGCCGAAGTCCTCGAACCCGTCCGCCGCGACAGGCCCGAACTTGCCGGTCGAACTCGCAACGACCTCGGCGTCGCTCGAGCGCGTGTAGTGCAGGAACTGGTCGATCTGGTGCGAACAGATATCGCACAGGATTCCGCCGAACTGGTTCTTGTCGAAGAACCATGCGGGCCGCGTATCCGGCTTGGCCTGATGCGGCCCCGTGCCGATGGTCTGAACGACGGTCCCGATGGCGCCCTCGCCGATCAGCTCGTCCGCCCTCACCGCGGAGGGAACGGTCAGCCGCTCGCTGAAACACACCGACCAGATACGCCCCGTCTTCTCCACCGTGCTTTTCAGCGCGGCGAACTGGTCGAGGCTCGTGCAACCGGGCTTGTCGACCATGACGTCCTTGCCCGCCGCCATCGCCTCGAGCGCGAAATCCGCACGCTCGGCATTGATCGCGGAGATGAGCACCACGTCGACCGTCTCGTCGTCGAGCAGCTGCTGCCGGTCGTCCACCTTCTCCCAGTCGGGGAAGGCTTCGCCGAAAGCCGCCGCTTCCCTCGTGTCGCCACGGCTCCACCAGCCGGCGCACTGCGCGCCCTCGCCGAGAAGCCCTTTCACCATGCCGTAGATGTGGCCGTGATCCACCCCGATAACGGCGAAAACAGGGGTGCGGCCATTGTTGGTCGTCATGCAGCCTCGCGTGTGTGCGGTCGCTCGAGATCGATGGCGTGGGCGCGCAACAACTCGTCGATATCGACGGTTCCGCCCATCTCGAGCGATTTGTTGGCCGCGATCCCGGTCAGGATCGACCAGCCCCCCATCACGTGGTCCGACGCGCGGTCGAACCGGTCGGGCCCGGCATTCTCCGGGTCGAAGATATACCCCAGCATGATCGGGTCGGCCCCGCCATGCGCGCCTTCACCCTCGGGCACGTCGAGCGCTTCGGGCTCGTGGCCGGCAAGGTGCAGTTCCGTCGTCACGGACTCCCTGCCATCGGCATGCTCGCGCTTGCCGCCGAACACGCCATGCACCTCGACATGGCGATGGGTCAACTCGCCCTTGGTGCCCTGGAACTTGATCTCGAGCCCCTCCCAGGGGGCATAGGCGACGAGCGTGTAGTTGGCCGTCGCCCCGCTGGCATAGCGGATATGAGCCTGCATCGTGTCCTCGATGGTGATGTCGTCATCGAACACGCACCGGTCGCGATAGTACCCATCGAGATCCTCCGCCTCGCGATAGAGCCGCTGCAATTCCTCGTGGGCCGCCAGATCGAGAACGAAATCGCACGTGTCCGCGACCTTGCAGTCGGCACAGCGCGCACCGCGATCCGCCAGCCCCAGTTCCACCGCCGTCTCGGGACGATAGAAGGCACGCCGGCCCGAAGCGGTCACCTCGGTCGGTGTCGAAGCGAGCCACCAGTTCAAAAGGTCGAAATGATGCGTGGATTTGTGCACCAGCAGCCCGCCCGACTTGTCCTTGTAGCGATGCCAGCGGCGGAAATAGTCGGCGCCGTGCACCCGGTCGAGATACCAGCGGAAATCGACCGCCGTGATCTCGCCGATCGCCCCGTTCATCAGCAGTTCCTTGATCTGCGTGCGGGCGGGCGAGTAGCGGTAGTTGAAGGTCACGGTCACCGCGCGCCCGGCCTTACGGCGCGCATCGGTGATAACCTTGAGCTTGTCCAGATCGATCGTCATCGGCTTCTCGCAGATGACGTTGCACCCCGCCTCGAGCGCCTTCGCGATATAGGTGTGATGCAGGTAATCGGGCGTGGTCACGACCACCGAATCCGGCTTCTGCTCATCGAGCATCCGCCCGAAGTCCTCGGCCCCGTAGGTCGCAACGCCGTTCCCGGCGCCGCCTGCGGCCTCGGCGGCGATGCCGAGCCGGTGCGGATTGCTGTCGCACAGCGCCACCAGCTCGTTGCCCTCGGCGAACACATCCGTCACGGCGTCGCGGAACATGGCGTGTCGCGACCCGGTGCCAACGATGGCGACCCTCATTGAACGGCCTCCTGCGCCGTGGCCCCGGGAATGCGCAGGCCCGCGGCGTCGAAGTAGTGGGCATGATCGGGATCGAGGCTCACGGTCACCGTCTCGCCGACGGCGAAGCCGGCCCTGCCCGAGGCATGCACGATGACGATCTGGCCCGAGGCCAGCCTTACGTGCACGAAAATCTCGCTGCCGAGATATTCGACCAGGCTGACCTCGCCCTGGGTCGCGGGACCGTCGGTCTCGGAGAATGTCAGGCTCTCGGGCCGCACGCACACGGTGAGATCCGTATCCGAGGTGGCGAGCGCCGGCCGTTCGACGGCGCCGAAATCCGGCAGCTCGAGCGTGCTGGTCGTATCACCATGGGATGCCGTCGTGGTGAGCATGTTGATCTTGGGCGAGCCGATGAACCCGGCCACGAACAGGTTGCGCGGGGAATTGTAGAGCTCGAACGGCGTGCCGACCTGCTCGATCACCCCGCCATTGAGCACC
>CAZNHG010000279.1:0-4567 GCA_964572555.1 uncultured Devosiaceae bacterium
TCACGGTGCTCGATATGGGCGAGATCAACGTACGCATGCAGGACGATCAGCCGACACCGGGGCATCTGGTTGTCGCGCGACTGGACGCAGGCCGGTAGGCCGCGGATTCATGAACTGATGGCAGGTGTTGACGGGGCAGGTGGGGCGCCATCGGCCCGAGTGATGACGCGTGTCCGAAATGCGCGCGGAACCGCACGTGTAGCTGCAATTGCGCTTTCGTTTGAACCTTTAACCGCGACCGTGCGTCCCCCGCGCGTGCAGATCATTTTTCATCAAGGACATACTGAACATGATGACGAGATATGCTGCTGTTCTCCTGCTCGCGATGATCGCCGTTTCGGTGGTCACCCGAACGCATGAGGCTGAAGCCGCCTCGGATGGATTTTTCGCACTTGAGGAGACAAGCTACGGCTGGCGTGTCTATTGCCAGGTCGCGGACGGGCAGAGCCACTGCACGCTATCCGCCGTTCGGGAGAATGGTGACGGCGAGCGATACGCGGTTGAACTGCGCCCGGAGCAGGACGGCGGGCTCGAGGGCAGTCTTGTGCTGCCCCTCGGCTTGCTGCTGAACACCGGAGTGATGCTCCAGCTTGACGGCAATCGGCCTCTCAAGACATTCCGTTTTCGCGTATGCGCCGGAGATATCAAGCAATACAACGAAGACCTCAAAGGCGGTCGCCAAGAACCGGGGTCACTCCATCACGGAGTGGAAATCAACGTTTCGTCCCTGGTCTCGAGCGGATGCATCGTGCCATTCGAAATCGACGCCGAGACCGTGCGGGCGATGCGCGGCAGTGAAAAGCTCTGGATCCTGGCCAGGGACGGCGCTACCGAAGAGCGCACCCCGTTTTCCGTCTCCCTGAAAGGCTTCGTGGCGACACACAACAAGGCCACGGAGTTCATAGCCGACCACCGTTGAACCTCCTCGGGAGTTACCCGTTGTCGCCCATCGGATCGTGCGAGCAAGGCGCCGCATTACGAGAAACGATCCTGGCTGGGCGGTTTCTCGGTCGGGCATCATGGCGCATGCTGGCATTTCCGAAGGGGCTGCGGGCGAGACCGAACAGGTCGGCAGGGGAGGGGAACGACGGAAGGTCGCGTTGGACGAGGACGATGGAGGTTTGGTTTTGCGAGGCGTCCAAGCTCACTGATCGGGCCGAGCAATCACCTCAGTTGGCAGCGCTTTGGTGTGTCGGGTCATTCGTGGTCGGCGGACTGGGCGATCTCCTGTCGCAATTGGTCGATCTTAGCTCCGGCCCATTGCCGGGCGTCATCGCCGAACACGAGCCGCGATGGCACCTCGCCCTGCGAAGCAAGGGCCACGATCCGCGTGGCGAGCAGCTTCGGATCGCCCGGCTGGTTGCCGTTGGCTCCGTCCACGAATGCGCGATACTGCGCGATTGCCTCGGCATAGTCTGGAATGTCGATGCTGCCGAAGCTCGCCGACTTTCGGTCCATGAAGTCGGTGCGCAGCATGCCCGGTTCGACCAGAAGCGAGCGGACGCCCAGCGGTGCCAACTCCTGCGCAAAGCCTTCCATCCATCCCTCGATCGCGAATTTCGACGCCGAGTAGACCGCTCCCCCGCCGTTGGAGACCAGCCCGCTGACCGACGAAATGGTGATGATGAGGCCTGAGCGACGCTCACGCATGTGGGGGGCCACCGCGCGCGCGACGTTCATCGTGCCGAACAGGTTGACCTCGAACTGACGCCGCACCTCGGCATCGGTGAAGGTTTCGAAGAAGCCCAGTTCCGCATAGCCGGCATTGTTGACCAGCACGTCGATCGCACCGAACCGCTCGGTGGTCTCGGCAGCGACCCCGTGCGCCGCTTCGGCGTCGGTGATATCGAGCGCGAGAGCGTGCAAGCGATCGTACTTGCCCTCGAAGACAGCGCGCATCGCGTCGGCGGATCGCGCCGTTGCCACTACCGTTTCGCCCGCATCGAGCGCCGCGTGCGTGATCTCGCGTCCTAGTCCCCGGCTTGCGCCCGTCACCAGCCAAACCTTGCCCATCATCTGCTCCTCGTTCTTTCCACTGTTACTGATTAGGTAGTGGTGCTAATGGATCGAGATAATGGTCTAATTACTAATAGGTCCCAGTAGCGGAGATCATCAATGCGTCCGGATCAGCTCAGCGACCTCACCGTCTTCGCGGCGATCGCCTCCGATCGCAGCTTCACGCGTGCCGCGAGACGGCTCGGAGTCACGCAGTCAGCGTTGAGCCAATCCATGAAGCGGCTGGAGGGCCAACTCGGGTTTCGCCTGCTCTCCCGCACGACGCGCAGCGTCGCCCCGACTGCTGCCGGCGAGCGCCTGCTCGCCACCCTGTCGCCGGCACTGGCCGGGCTGGACGACGAGATCGAGGCGCTGTCCCAGGCAAGCGGGGCAGCGATCGGCACCGTCCGGATCACGACGGGCAAACACGCCGCGGACTCAGTGCTGTGGCCGATGCTGCCGTCCTTCATGCGTCGCCACCCTGGCATCGAGTTGGAGGTGTGCGTGGAGGACGGGATGACTGACGTCGTCGCGGGCCGCTACGATGCGGGAATCCGGCTCGGCGAGCGATTGGAGAAGGACATGATCGCGCTGCCGGTCGGGCCTCCGCTTCGCATCGCCGTGGTGGCCGCTCGTGGGTATCTGAGCGACCATCCGGCGCCGACAGAGCCCGCAGACCTCCCAACGCATCGCTGTATCGCCTACCGCGACGCGCAGGGCGATTTGTCTCCCTGGTCGTTCGAGCGTGACGGTCGTGCGGTGACGGTTACGCCAGGCCGCGGGCCGGTGTTCAACGACGGCGACCTGCTGGTGGCTGCCGCCCTCGAGGGGCTCGGCATCCTCTACATCCTGGAGGATTTGGTGGCGGCGCCGATTGCCGATGGCCGTCTTATCCGCCTGCTGGAGCCTTGGTGCGAGCCGTTCCTTGGCTACCACCTCTACTACCCCGATCGGAAGGGGACGACGGCCTTCGATCTGTTCAAGCAGGAGCTTCGAACGAGCAAGACCGCGTGAAGATTTTGCCGAGTGCCGGCGTCGAATCTTTAAACTCGATCGTTTGCGGACAAGCTCGCGGAACTCCGCCCACGGCGGCTTTTTCTAATACCACTCTCATCAAAACCTACACCACCTCGCGGAACACCATCTTCGCGCAAGCGAATACGCGACCACTCAAGAACTCAGAGTTTCCATTCCGGTTCAATCAGAACGGCAAATGCGCTGGCGCCGAACCCATCTTTCCGGCAAAGGCGGACCTCAGGTGGGCGAGGCGCTTTGCTCCAACCAGCGCGCCCGCGGTAGCGTCTCCGCCAGCCGGGCCTCCCCTGTGCTGCGGATGATGCCGGCGATGCGCTCGAACAGTTCGGTGAAGGGGGTCGACTCGCGCCACACCAGCGAGAGCATGCGGCCGGCGCCGGGGGCGGCGAGGGCGTGAATGCGGATGCGCGGATCGGTTGCCTCCTTGCGCAGGCTGATGGCGGGCAGGAGCGTATGCCCCTGACCGTTGGCGACGAACTCGACGATGGTCGACAGGGATGTGGCGGCAAAGGTCCGCGCCGCCTCGTCGCCACGCAGGGCGCAGGCCTCGATAGCCTGGTCGCGGAAACAGTGGCCTTCGTCGAGCAGCATGATGCGCTCCTTGGGCAGGTCGGCAAGGTCCGCGGGGTCAGGCACGTTGGCGCTCTCGCTCGTCGCGAGCACGAAGGAATCGGCAAACAGCGGCTCGGCATGCAGCCGCGTATTGCCGGGCGGATCGGTGGCGATGAGCGCCAGGTCGATGATGCCGTTGTCGAGACTGTCCAGAAGCTGCTCGGTGCGGTTCTCGCTGACCAGGAACTCGATCCCCGGCAGCCGCTGGCGCAGCGCCGGATAGACGTCTGGCAGCAGGTAAGGGGCGACAGTGGGGATGATCCCGAGCTGCAACGGCCGGGCCGGATTGCCGCGATGCGAAGTGGCGAAGGCCGTCAGGGCATCGGTGTCGCGAAGGATCGAACGGGCGCGCTCCAGAAACTCGCGCCCGAACGGGGTGACGCGCACCTGTCGGCCCAATCGGTCGAAAAGCGGCGTGTCGCACGTCTCCTCGAGCAGGCGGATCTGCTGGCTGAGGGCGGATTGAGTGACATGGCACTTGTCCGCCGCCCGGCCGAAATGGCCTTCCTCGGCAACCGCAAGCGCATAGCGCATCTGTTTCAGGGTCATGCTCATGATTAGAAATTCTAATGGAAATTAGTAGAGCAATCAATTTGCCTAATTTATTGGAATGAGTCTAAACTGCATGCAACCTACCCGAAGGAGGAAACTGATGGCGGATCGTCCCAGGATGACGACGAGTGCCGGCGCTCCCGTCGCCGATAACCAGAATTCGCAGACAGCCGGCCCGCGTGGACCGGTCCTGCTGCAGGACTACCAGCTGATCGAGAAGCTGGCGCACCAGAACCGCGAGCGCATTCCCGAGCGCGTGGTGCACGCCAAGGGCTGGGGTGCCTACGGAACGCTGAAGATCACTGGCGACATTTCCAAGTACACCAAGGCCAAAGCCCTTCAGCCGGGCGCAGAAACGCCGCTGATCCTGCGC
>CAZNHG010000280.1:0-4556 GCA_964572555.1 uncultured Devosiaceae bacterium
CCGGCGCCGCGCTGTTCCTGTGTTCCCCCGCCGCCGGTTTCATCACCGGCACGGTACTGCCCGTCGATGGCGGGTACATGGCCGTCTAATCCTGCTTCACCGCAACCATTCGCCCTTCGCGCGAGGATACCAATAGCGCATCGATCAACCGGTGTACGCGACTGGTCCAGCGATAAGCACCAGACCTTGCCGAAATGCCCATTCAGGTGCGCCGCATTGCTGGGGAACGACTTGAGACCCATCGGTCCCGCGGGATGCAGCAAGACAAGAACGGCAAGAGCAAGGGTCATGCTCTCGCCGTTCTCTCAATAGCGTGAACGTGCGCTCGGTTTACAGGCTGATGGTAGTTCGCTCCTGTTCCACCTGACCGATGCCGCGATAGGCGGTTACCTCGATCTCCACTCGGAAGTCGGCATTGCCGAGCGGGGCGCAGGTAACCGTGTTGGCAGGATCAATCCCGCGATACATCTCGCCAACGCACGCCATGACCGCCGGAGCATCATCGACATAGGGAATGGTCACGCGCGAGCGGATGACGTCGGCGAGCGTGGCGCCAACCGAGGCAAGTGCCCCCTCGATATTGGCAAAGGCCTGACGGGTCTGCTCGACGGCGTCCGTCGGCAGCTCCCGGGTCGCATAGTTGCGGCCCGCGCAGTTGGAGACGAAGATCCAGTCGTCGATCGTGACGACGCGCGAATAGCTCTCCCTCTCCTCGAACGGGCTGCCGGATTTGACCTTGGTGACCTTGGGTGTGCTCATGGATTTGTCCTTTGCTGAAGGTGGTTGGAGACAAAAGGGCCGGGCACCCGTTCCGCGAACGGGGACGGGCAACCCGGCTGGGAGGAACACTGACTAGGCTTGGTAGCCGTAGATCTCGTTGGAAGTCGCCTTGTCGATCCGCCCTTCGGCGAGGTCGCGGGCGACCGCTTCGGGATCGCGATCTGAAGGCGGGCCGTATCCGCCTCCGCCTGGCGTAACGATGGTGACGATCTGACCCCTGGTGAGCGGCACGGTGCCGGCAAAACTCGTCCGACTGTCGCCGAAATCAAACTCAGACCCGGCACCGGCCATGCCACCCTCGAGGCCCCAGGGCTTCGAGTTGAGGCGGGATCCCTCAAGGCTGACCTGGCAATCGGCTTCGACACGATAGACGCGCCTCAGCCCCATGCCGCCACGATGCGTGCCCGCACCACCAGAGCCGTCCACCAGCTCGTAGCGCAAAACGGTCAGAGGATACTCGCCCTCGAGCGCCTCGACGGGCAGGTTGGAGGTATTGGTCATGTGCACATGCACCCCGCTCAACCCGTCCTTGGTCGGTCTGGCGCCCGCGCCACCACCGATCGTCTCGAGATAAACCCAGAGATTGCCATCCTCGCCGACACCGGTGAACAGCGCCCCCGTACACGCACCGTTGCCTGCCGCGGTCACCTTGTGCGGCGCAGCTTGGGCCAGCGCGCCCTGTACAAGGTCTGCGACCCGCTGGCAGGCGGCAATGCGGCCCTCGACGGCGGCTGGATGAGCGCAGTTGAGAAGCGAGCCCTTGGGAGCTTCGACGCTCAACGGTCGCGCCAAGCCGGCATTGGGCAGAACCGTTGGGTCGATAACCGCCTTGACCGCGTAGTAGCAGGTGGACAGAAGGGCCGTGTAAATGAGGTTGAGCCCCGCCTTGACCTGCTCCGGCGCCTCGAAAGCCAGGTGCATGCTATCGCCGGTAATGGTGACCGTGACCCCGAGCTCCATCTCGTCCGGGTACTGGGTGCTGTCGAACCTGTCGGTGAAGCTGTAGGTTCCGTCCGGGATCTCGGCGATGCCCGCGCGCATCTTGCGCTCGGCATAGTCCTGCAGCGCATCGCCGGCCGCAAGCACGCGATCTGCGCCGTATTTCTCGCAAAGGGCCTGCATGCGTTGTACGCACAAACGGTTGGCCGACATCTGCGCGCGCAGGTCCGAAAGGCGCTCGCGCGGAACCTGGCAGTTGAGAAGGATCATGTCCTGAATGTCCTCCTGCAACTCCCCGGCACGATAAAGCCGCACCGGCGGGATCCTGAGACCCTCCTGGTAGATATGGGCGTGTCCGCGATCGGCGAAATCGGCGTGATGCGCCGTGTTCACCGCCCAGCCCACGAGCTTTTCGTTAAAGAACACCGGTTCGGCGAGCACGAAGTCGGGCAGGTGGGTGGCGCCACCCTCATAGGCGTCATTGCCGATAAAGACATCACCCGGCTGGATATCCTCAGCATCATAGCGCTTGGAGATATGCGGGATGATGCCGATAAAGCTCCCGAGATGCATCGGGATATGCTCGGCTTGGCACAACGTGTTGCCGCGCCAGTCGAACAGGGCCGTCGAGCAATCCCGACGTTCCTTGATATTGGTCGAATAGCTCGAGCGCACTAGTGCCTCGCCCATCTCCTCGACGATCGAGGTGAAGGCGCTGCCGATAACTTCAATGGTGATAGGATCGACTGTGCTCACGGGTCACACCTTGAGTACGAGATTGAGATAGGGATCCACGTCGGCCGACATGTCCGGCAGGATCACGGTGGTCGTGTCCATCTGCTCGACAATAGCCGGCCCCTCGATACGATTGCCCGAGGCCAAGCTTTCGCGCGCATAGACCGGGCAGGGGACGAAATCGCCCTTCTCCGCGAAATAGACGTCGCGCACGCCGGTCTTGGCGGCCTCGGGCGAGGGGCCCTGATCGGGTTGCGGCGTGAACTCGGCCTTTCTGACCAGCCCGGCCGCCTCGATCCTTAGCGTGACGAGTTGAACCGCCTCGTCATCGGCCGTGAACCCGAAGCGCTGCCGATGTGCCTCCGCGAAGCGCCTGGCCAGTTCTTCGAACGTATGTTTGGTAACTTCACCATCGGGCAGGGGCACCGAAAGCTCGTAATTCTGGCCCATGTAGCGCATGTCCGCGGTCCGGGTGAGGACTTGGCGGTCAGCCGGAATGCTCTCGGCTGCAAACCACTCGGCTGCCTGCGCTTCAAGGTTCGCGAATGTGCTTTCGACCGGCTCGATGGCATCGTTGGTGAGCTCGAGCAGCCGGCTCGCCGCGAAATCCGACCTGAGATCGGTCAGCAGCAAACCGAGCGCACAAAGCGTGCCCGGGGTTAGGGGCACGACGACCCGCGAGATGTCGAGCTCACGCGCCAGCCGCGCTGCGTGGAGCGGCCCGGCACCGCCAAAGGCCATCAGGGCATAGTCGCGCGGATCGTGCCCGCGCTGTACGCTGATCACCCGGATGGCCTTCGCCATGTTCGCCGTCACCACCGAGATAAAGCCCTGGGCCGTGTCCATAACGTTCATGCCGACTTGCGCTGCCAGGCGTTCGACAGCCTCGACTGCAAGATCGCGTCTGACCTTCATGCGGCCACCGAGGATCTCGGTGGGATTGAGGGTTTGCAGCACGATATTGGCGTCTGTCACCGTCGGTTCGGTGCTGCCACGCCCGTAGCACACCGGGCCGGGATCGGCGCCCGCGCTGCGCGGACCGACCTTGAGCAACCCGCCAGTATCGACCTGGGCAATCGAGCCGCCACCTGCGCCGACCGTATGAATGTCGAGCATCGGCGCCTTGATGGGATAACCATGCACGTCCGCTTCACCGGTGAGCTTGCACACTCCGCCCTGCAACAGGGCCACGTCACTGCTGGTCCCGCCGACATCAAAGGTGATGATGTTGTCGAACCCGGCCATGCGCCCCAGCGCCTGGGCCGCAACGACGCCGGTGCTCGGACCCGAGAGGACCGTGCGCACAGGCAGACCCGCCGCCTTGTCGAATCCGATCACGCCGCCATTCGACTGGGTGAGTTGGGGGGTGACGCCGACGCCGAGCCCCTTGAGCCGTTGCTGCAGGCGCTGGATATAGCGTTGCATGACCGGGCCGAGATAGGCGTTCACGATTGTCGTGGACATACGCTCGTATTCGCGGAACTCGGGCGCAACCTCATGGGACGTGCTGACAAATACGTCCGGGAATTCCTCAAGGATAATTTTGCGGGCGAGCTCTTCGTGTTCGGTGTTGATGAAGCCGTAGAGAAAACACACAGCGATCGATTTGACGTCCTGCTCGGAGAGCTCTCGCGCCGCAGCACGCACTGCCTCTTCGTCAAGCGGGGTGTCGACGGACCCGTCATTGCGCAGACGCTCGGGGACTTCGATGCGCGCGCCGCGCGTTGCCAGTGGTGTCGGCTTATCGACATTCATGTCGTAGAGACTGGGGCGCTTCTGCCGGCCGATCTCGGGAAGGTCGCGGAACCCGTCCGTGGTGATCAGTCCCGTCTTGACACCGCGCAGCTCGATGAGGGCATTGGTCGCAACCGTCGTACCATGTCCAAGGAACTCGATCTGATCCGCGGTGAAGCCGACCGTGTTCATTCCCTCTTCGACACCATTGGCAATGCCCCGTGAAGGATCGTCGGGGGTCGAGGGGACCTTCCATATCTCGAACCGCCCACTGTCCTCCTCGAACAGGCACACATCGGTGAAGGTTCCGCCGGAATCGACACCAATTCTCCAACTCATTGCTGCAATCCTTTGTTTTCATTGGCCGA
>CAZNHG010000281.1:0-4544 GCA_964572555.1 uncultured Devosiaceae bacterium
CGAGGCCGAGCGCGCCAAGGAGAACTGCCCGGTCTCCGGGGCCCTTGGCGCCATCGAGATCACGCTCGACGCCTCGCTCGAGAGCTGAGCGTCGCGTAACTCCCTCGACGAGTAGCGGGCGCGCGGCGCGGCCTGAGCGGCCGGGCCGCGCGCTGCCTGTCAGTCAGGCAACGTCCCGCCTACATCTCCGGCATGTCGAGGCATTCCATCACCTCGATGGACAGGCCGATATGGGTGACGTGCGGATGATCGATGAACAGGGCCGCAGCGTCCGCATGCGAATCCGCCTCCACGATGGAGAAGCCGGTCACCGCGTTCTTGGTGTCCGAGACGCCGGTCGTGTCCACGCGCTTGGTCTTTCCCACGGGCAATCCGCCCTCGACCAGCGCGCTATTGTGCTTCTCGGCCCAGTCGCCCCAGGCCTGCATGAAGGCCTTCTCCTCGTCGCCGGAGAAGTTGGGCTGCGTCCTGCCCGGCTCCGCTCCCATGTATGTCACCAGGAATTTCGGCATGTGATCCTCCCCTGTCGAGTTTCAGCCGCGTACCTATCTTTTCGCCGGCGCCAGGCGGTCGAGACGCAGGCGATCACGTTCGTCCATGATACGCCAAACCGAGAGGAAGGTCGCCAGAAGAACACCTGCAAAGCCGGCCCCCGCCAAAAGCATCATCAGGAAGATCTGGTACTTGCCGGCCTCGAGCGGGTCCATGCCGGCCAGAATCTGCCCGCTCATGATGCCGGGCATGGTGATCACGCCCGCGCCCGCCATCTGGTTAACGATGGGAATGGTGCCGGCGCGCACCACCTGCGGCACGATCCTATCGAGCGCCGTCCAACGCCCCTGCCCCAGCGCCAGACGTGCCTCGACCGCATCGCGCTGCTGCCAGACGGTCGAATAGAACCGGTCGAGCGCGATGCTCGCCGCATTCATGGCCGTGCCCAGGACGATCCCGAGAAGCGGGATGATATGGCGTGCCCCGCCCCATTGCGGATCCTGCGAAAGGATCAGCAGGCCCACCGCCGCAATGGGCAGGGTCGAGCCGGCGACCGAGGCGAGCCCGACGAGCAAGTGCCACACGCCCGACAGCCGCCGGGACTGGCGGGCGGTCGCCTCATAGCTTCCCGCCAGGATCATGCCGGTGACGATAAGCGCCGTGATCCAGGCTATCTGCACCCCGAACACCCAGCGCAGCAGGAAACCGACCAGCACAAGTTGGATGATCATGCGCGCGGCGGCGACGAACAGGTCGCGGTGAATGCCGAGCGACAGCACCATGGATAGCACACCGCTGATCAGCACGAGCGCCACTGCGATACCGATATCGAGAGGATCGAGCAGGACGGGGTTCACGAGGCCGTCTCCACGCCGCCGGGGGCGAGCACGATGCGATGGCCACCCAGCCTGTCGCGCTGCGCCGCGTCGTGGGAGACGATCAGAAGGCCGATGCCTTCGTGCGCCAGCCCGCGCAGATAGTCCTCGACCCGCAGCGTCGTGTCGGAGTCGAGCGCGCTCGTCGGCTCATCAAGCAGCAGGAAGGCCGGTTTCTGAGTCGCCGCGCGCAACAAGGCCAGGCGCTGGCGCTCGCCGGTCGAGCACTTCTCGGGCGGCGACTCCAGAATTGAACTGGAAAGACAGAGTGCTGGCAGGAAAAGTTCGACCGCCGCACGATCATGCATATGTGCGCCGACGGTATCGGCCCACCAGGCCGGCTCGGCGGCGACATAGCTCACCCGCCTGCGCCAGTGCGCGGCGGAAACCTGCCCGCAGGCGCAATCGCCGATGCGGCAATTCCCGCGCTGCGGTATCAGGTCGGCGATCATGCGCAAGAGCATCGACTTGCCGACGCCTGAGGGCCCGTTGAGCAGGACGATTTCGCCCGGCGCAACGCTGAACCAAACTCGCCCGACGTCGAGCAGATTGATGTCGACATGCAAATCGGCATTGGCCGGAAGCATGGGCGGCACGGCAAGTTTGGCGCGTTTCACTGGTCAGGACCGCTTGTGGGCAACCCGTGGATTTTGGGCCGAAACACGAGGTGGATCAAGGAAGCGTCTCGCGCCTATGCCACAGCCTTCTCGCCCGTCTCCAGCCACACCTGCACGGATTTGAAGGCCGGCGTCTTGCTGCGCGGGTCGATGTCCGTGCCCACCAGCACGTTCGCTTCCGGATAATAGGCGAGCGCGCAACCTCGCGGGACGTCATAGGAAGTGGCGACAGCGCCGGTCATGCGGCCGGCATCCGAACACACGTCGAGCGCCTGCCCTTCCGTGATACCGAACACGCGCATGTCCTCGGCGTTGAGCATAAGGGCCCGGCGCCCGGCATTGTTACGGTAGCTGTCGGTTTCCTCGTAGATGATGGTGTTGAACTGCCCCTCGCTGCGCACCGTCGCCAGCATCAGCGTCGGCACATCGTCCGCCCGCGGCGCGCGCATGGCCGGCAGCGGAGTGATGCGGAAATGCGCCTTTGCGTCCGGCCCGCCGAATTTTGGCTCGTGCAGCACGCGGTTGC
The DNA here is from genome assembly GCA_964572555.1 of uncultured Devosiaceae bacterium. Lineage (GTDB taxonomy): Bacteria > Pseudomonadota > Alphaproteobacteria > Rhizobiales > Devosiaceae > CAZNHG01. Next base: position 2,511 of record CAZNHG010000281.1, read on the forward strand.
GGATATGGAATTCGCGCTTGGCAACGTCGATATCCGCCAGGTCCTGCATGCCCGGCACGATGCGGGCAATCGCCTCCCGAACCTTGCTGTGCTGCTTGAATACCGAGAAGTCGATGGGGCAGTCCGGCAGCATCTTCACGGCGAGATCGCTCAGGATGTGGCTTTCGGGACGCACGTTGTCGAGCCGCTTGATGCCGCCATCGCTGAGGCGCACATAGTTGAACATCGATTCCTGGGTTGTGGGCTGCCATTCCTCGTCGCGGGCGGTCACGGGGAAAATCAGCGTCTCGCCGCTCTCCAGTCCGTGCACATGCCCGCGGTTGAGCGTCGTGGTCAGGAACACCTTCAGCCCGATCCGGTCGAGCGCCTCCATCGCCCATTCGGTATCCGGCGTCGCCTCGTAGAGGTTGCCACCCATGACAACGGCACAGTCGATCGATCCCGCATGCGCGGCCCGCATGCACGCCATGGTGTCGAAGCCCCGCGTGCGCGGCAGCTTGTGCCCATAGCTCTCCTCGATCTTTTGCAGCACGTCCTCGGCCAGCACCGGCTTGACACCGATCGTGCCGATCCCCTGAACGTTCGAGTGCCCTCGCAGCGGCAACAGCCCGGCGTAGCGCTTGCCCACCATGCCGCGCACGAGGGCGAGGTTCGCAATAGCCTCGACATTCGACACGCCATGCGTGTGGTGGGTCATCCCCATGCCCCAGGCGAAAACCGTATTCTCCGAGGCGGCGTAGAGCGCCGCAACTCGCTCAATATCGCCCCGTGGCACGCCGCAGCGTCCCTCAATCTCGGGCCAGCTCAGCGTGTCGAGGTCCGCCTTGAAGGCCTCGAAGTCCTCGCAATAGCTCTCGATGAACTCCGGCGCTTCCGCGCCCGCCTCGAAGACGGCCTTCACCAAGCCCTTGAGGAGCGCAATATCCTCCCCGATGCGCGGCTGCAGAAAGTCCGAGGCGATGTCGGTGCCGCCCGACAGCATGGACTTGGCACTCTTGGGCACGGCGAACTTCACCAGCCCCGGTTCCTTCGCCGGATTGATGATCACCACCTGCCCGCCACGGTCGCGGCAGGCCTTGAGCATGTGGATAAAGCGCGGATGGTTCGATGACGGATTGGCCCCGATCACGAAGATCAGGTCGGCGCCTGTCAGATCTTCGAGCTCGACCGTCGAGGTGCCCTTGCCAATGGTCGTCGCCAACCCCTCGCTTGTCGCCTGGTGGCAGTAATACGAGCAGTTGTTCACGTTGTTCGTGCCATAGCTGCGCGCCAGCAGCTGGAAGATGAACCCCGCCTCGTTCGACGAGCGGCCGGACGAGTAAAAGAACGTCCGGTCCGGCTCGGTCTCGCGCAGACGTCCGGCTGCATGATCGATGGCCCACTCCCAGTCGACAGGCTCAAGCCGATAGCCGTCAGCGGCCTTGTAGAGCGGCGTGTTGAGCCGCCCCAGCGTTTCCATCTCGTGGCCGGTCAACTCCTGCAGGTCTTCGAGTGGATGCTCGAATATCTTCTCGGGGATCGGGGGCTGAATGTCGGTCGATTGCGCCTGCACGCTCTTGTTGCACACGGACGGGAACTCGCCGAGCTCGTTGACCATGCCACCAAGCTGACCGCCCATGCCATAGGCACACGCCTTGCAAGTGTTCTTGCCGGTCAGCGCCTTGGCCGCCTTGCCCATGCCGATGCGGGAAACCGTGCTCAGCGTATAGAGCACCTTTTTGGGTCCACCACCCACCGTCTGACGTGCCCGCGGAACGGAGTGCTCATTCATCCCATACGCCGCCGGACCTTTGTGTGTCCGGCCCTCCTCTTAGGTGTTCGCAGACTATAGCAGATTATGGGGTGAAGAAAGCGACGCGAATGGCGCAAAACCGGCGAGGAATAGCCTGCAAACGCCATGTCGCGCGCGGTCGTGGGACAAAAAAGAGGGGCGCCGAAGCGCCCCCTTGTCAAACTCGCGGAACTCGAGGCTTCACCCCCTAGAACTCTTTCCAGTCGGGATCGTTTTCGTCGTCCTTGTCGATGGCGGTGTTG
>CAZNHG010000282.1:0-4520 GCA_964572555.1 uncultured Devosiaceae bacterium
TGACCACGCCGCTGCGCGACCGCTTCGGCATTCCGGTGCGGCTGAATTTCTATACGCCCGAGGAACTGGTGCAGATCGTCACGCGCGGGGCGGGCGTGCTCGGCGTGGCGATGACATCCGACGGCGCGCTGGAAGTGGCGCGCCGCTCGCGCGGCACGCCGCGTATTGCCGGACGGTTGCTCAGGCGGGTGACCGATTTCGCGCTTGTCGAGGGCGCCACCGAGATCAACGCGGAGATCGCGGATCGGGCGCTGGTGCGCCTCGAGGTGGATAGCCGCGGGCTCGATATGCTCGATCGGCGCTATCTCGATGTGATCGCCGAGCACTACAGCGGCGGGCCGGTGGGGATCGACACGATCGCAGCGGCGCTGAGCGAACCGCGCGATGCCATCGAGGACATTGTCGAGCCGTACCTGATGCAGCAGGGCTTCATCCAGCGCACGCCGCGGGGGCGGCTCCTGACGCCGACGGCCTTCAACCATCTCGGGCGAGGCTTGCCGGAGGGGTTCGTCGGCGAGCAGGCAGGGCTGTTCGATTCCGGTCCGGACACGTAGCTCCGATTTCCTGCCGTCCGCCCCTTGCGCTTGCCGGGCAATCGGCAGACAAGGGGCGAATATGTCCACAAAGCGCACGATTCTGAGCTTTCTCAACGGCAACCACCGCTTCAACTACCGCGTTGCGGGTGTGGCGCTGCGGGAGGGGCACGTGCTGGTCTGCCGCGAGGATGACGACGACTATGTCATGCTGCCCGGCGGCCGGGTGGAGCTGGGCGAGCCCAGCGACGTGGCGCTGCAGCGCGAAATTCGCGAGGAACTGCGCTGCAATGGGCGGATCGACCGGCTGGCCTTCACGGTCGAGAATTTCTTTCACCGCAAGGGCGAGCATTTCCACGAGCTGGCGCTCTACTACGTCATCGACCTGCCTGCCGAGTTTCCCTTCGTCGTTGGCGAACCGTGCCTGATCGGCCATGATGAGGGACACAGGCTCACCTTCGACTGGGTCCGGGCGGATGACGACATGCTGCGGGCGCTCAACCTGCTGCCGGCCTGGATCCGGAGGCGGCTGTACGGCCTGCCGGATTCCTCAGAGCACCTGGTGATCGATGAGCGCGTGGCCGATCCCGGCCGGCAGGTCATCGATTGAAGCGGCTTGCCGCGCGATCCCCGAGACGCCAGAGTTTGCCAAAGTGATTTGTCCAGGGAGGCATGGGGCAGTAATGACCGCCGAGGGGGTGCACGCGCACGAGGTTCGCGTCTACTACGAGGACACGGATTTTTCCGGCAATGTCTATCACGCCGCGTATGTGAAGTTTCTCGAACGCGGGCGGACGGAATGGTTGCGGGCGCTGGGGGTTCATCACGCCGAATTGATGCGCCAGGGCCTCGCCTTCGCCGTGCGGCATATGCAGATCGATTTCAGCAGGGCCGCGCATATCGACGAAGCGCTGACAGTGACCACCCGGGCCGTGGAGGCGACGGGCGCGCGGGTCGTGCTCGATCAGGCGGTCACCCGGGACGGCGAGGTGCTGGTCGGCGCCACTGTCACGGTGGTGGCGATCACCTCCGAGGGGCGCGCCACGCGCCTGCCTGCGACATTGCGCCGGTTGTTTTTGCCTAGCTGAATCGAAAATTTAACTCTTCGTTGACCATAATGGCTGCAGAGAATGGTGTGGGCGGCGGTGAAGGCCGGGAACCGGGCGCATTTCTCTTAAATTTGACAAAATTGAACCTCATGCGACCCCACGCGGGGTGCGGTTGAGGCCATACGGCCAAGCGTTGGGCAAAGGTTGGATTACATGGAAGGTATGGATGCTGCGAGCGCGGCGAGTCACGTCGACTTCTCGCTGCTGGCGCTGTTCCTGCAGGCGGACTGGGTCGTCAAGCTTGTGATGATCGGCCTTCTGGCCGCTTCCGTCTGGTGCTGGGCGATCATCATCGACAAGGCGATGCTTTATACCCGCGCCGGCCGGGCGATGAACCGGTTCGAGAAGGTGTTCTGGTCCGGCCAGTCGCTCGAGGAGCTTTATCAGACGCTGTCGCAACGCACCACGACGGGGCTCGACGCCGTGTTCGTGGCGGCGATGAAGGAATGGAAGCGCAGCCACGAGCAGAACGCGGCCTCGCCCATCGGCATTCAGGCGCGGCTTGAGAAGGTTCTCGACGTGGCGATCGCGCGCGAAAGCGATCTTTTGGAGAAACGCCTGGGGTTTTTGGCGACCGTTGCCTCGGCGTCGCCATTCATCGGGCTTTTCGGTACGGTATGGGGCATCATGAACTCGTTCCAGTCGATCGCGGCGTCGAGCAGCACGAACCTGGCGGTGGTCGCGCCCGGCATCGCCGAGGCGCTGTTCGCCACGGCCCTGGGGCTCCTGGCGGCGATCCCGGCGACCATCGCCTATAACAAGCTGTCGTCGGATTCGGGTAAGCTGGTTGCCCGGCTCGAAGGCTTTGCCGACGAGTTCTCGACCATTCTCAGCCGCCAGCTCGAAGCACGGAGCAAACGCTGATGGCGATCTCCGTCGCGGCACGCAAGAACGGGGGCGGCGGGCGCCGGAGCCGGCGCGGCCGCAACGCACCGATGTCCGAGATCAACGTCACGCCGCTCGTCGACGTGATGCTGGTGCTGCTGATCGTGTTCATGGTGGCGGCGCCGCTGCTTACCGTGGGGGTGGCGATCGATCTGCCGGAGACCCAGGCGGAGTCGCTGAACACCGAATCCCAGCCGGTGACCGTGTCGGTGACACCGGATGGCGAGGTGTTCCTCGCCGACGAGCCGGTGGCGCTGGCCGATCTCACCGCGCGCATTTCAGAGGTCGCGGTGAACGGCACGGACTCGCGCATCTATGTGCGCGGCGATTCCAGCGCCGGCTATGGCACTGTCATGCGCGTGATGGGCGTGCTGTCGGGTGCCGGATACTCGAAGATCGGTTTGATTACCGAGCAGGAACAGGGGCAGTAGCCTCATGCGCGCGGGGTTCACCGCATCTCTCGTCTCGCATGCCGCACTGATCACGCTTGGTCTTGTGGGCCTCAATAGTGCCCAGCCGCACAATCCCGAGCAGATCGAATCGATCAGTATCGACCTGGTGCCGGTGGAGGAGTTCTCCAACATCCGCGAGGGGACAGAGCAGAGCGAGGTGATCGAGACGCAGACCCCGTCGGTCGTGGACACGGAGCAGGAGGCCGAGCTGGCCGAGCCCACGGGCAATACCGAAGAGGACCAGCCCACTCCGATGGAAACGGAGGAGGCGACGCCGGCACCGACCGTCGAGACGGCACCGGCACCGGAATCGCGTCCGGAGCCGGAACCCGAGCCCGAACCGGAACCTGAGCCCGAGCCCACGCCGCCCCAGCCGGACCCGGAGCCGGAGCCCGCCGCGGCGCCCGAACCGCAGCCCGAATCCGAAACCGAGGCGCCGGCACCCGATCCCGTTCTTGCGAGCGAACCCGACGAGGCGCCGGAGGAAACGCCGCCGGCGCCGCCGCAGCCGGTTCTCAAGACCGCCGCGGTCGATCGCAAGCGCGAGCAGTTCCGCCAGCAGCAGGTCGAGGAATCGCGGCAACGCGCCCAGGAGCGCGAGAGGCAGGAACAGGAAAGCGCCCGGATCGCCGACGAGGTGTCCGAAATCATCAACGCGGAGGAATCGCGCGGGGCAACGACCGGCTCGGGCGGGCAGGCAACGGCGGGCGAGACGACCGGCACGGCGGCACGGCTGACGCAGTCGGAACGTGATGCGCTGGTCTCGCAGATGCGCAAGTGCTGGAGCCCGCCGATTTCTGCCCTGTCCGAGCCGGGGCTGACAGTGCGGCTGATCGTCGATCTCAACCGAGACGGCACGGTGGCCGGAACGCCGCAGATCGCCTCGCAGATGACATCGTCGGTGATGGAAGTCACGGCACGGGCGGCGCAGCGCGCCGTGCAGCGGTGCGCGCCCTACACGCTGGCGCAGGAGAAGTATGCTCAATGGCAGAAGGTCGACGTCACGTTCGACCCGCAGGACCTTTGAGCCCGTCATGAGTTGTGAAGGAGTGAGCCAGGAGGCCACGGAATGAAGAACAGCCCGATCACGATTACTCGGCGCACGGCGCTGAAACTGGGCGCCGCGAGCGCGGCGACGCTGGCGGCGGTGAGCCCCGCGGCGGCGCTGGTGCGCATCACGGTGTCGGGCGGCAATTTCGAGCCGCTGCCCATCGCCGTTCCCGACTTCGCTTCGGCCGACCCCGCCTTCGGACGGGAAGTGGCCGAGATCGTGCGCGCCAATCTCAGGCGTTCTGGAATGTTCGTGTTGACCGATCTGGCGACACTGCCGCTGCAGACGGGCAATGTGAGCGCCGCGCCCGACTTCGCCAGCTGGCGCGCCACGGGCTCGGATGCGCTGGTGATGGGCCAGGCCGAGCGGACCGGCGGGCAGGTGCAGGCTTCGGTCCGCGTGTGGGATACGCTGGCGGGCGAGCAGATCGTGGGTAAGTCCTATTCGACGACGCCCCAGAGCTACCGGCGCGTGGCGCACCAGGTGTCGG
>CAZNHG010000283.1:0-4488 GCA_964572555.1 uncultured Devosiaceae bacterium
CGCACCCCTATTCCGCATGATCGGGAGGTCTACAAATGGCGCCACCTCATAGAGAATTACTTCAGTAAGATCAAGGAGTTCCGGGGCGTGAACACGCGCTACGACAAAACCGACACGAGCTATGCCGCCACCTGGACCATCGCTGCTACAATCATCGCACTACGGTAATTGTCCACAGGCCCTAGCACTACTTTGGCAGATTTTTAGCTGAGAGGAGCCTGCGGCAATGCGGGCATTTGGTTGGCGGCGGTTGGGCGAGCGCGTTTAGGATTGCCTGTCGAATGGCTGGGAGACTTGGCTTCGGCGGCGGGCCTGGGGTTCTTTTTTCCCCCTTTCGCCTGTGTGAGGCGGCGAGATTGCAGGAAGGCATAGGCGATCATTGTCATCAACGCGTGTCGGTGAAGGCCTGTCCATGATCGACCCTCGAAATGGTCGAGGCCGAGTTCCTCCTTGAGCTGTTGATGCGCCTGTTCGCAGACCCAACGCGCCTTGATGGCCCCCGCGAGTTGCTTGAGCGGCGTGTCGGCGGGAAGGTTGGAGAGATAATATTTGCGCTCGCCGGTCGAGCGATGCTCGCCAATCACCCAGACCTCCTCGCCGGGCAGATGCTGAGCGCCCATGTCGCGGATGCGCTGGGGCGGGCCATCGGCAACGCGAACACGGACAGCGGCGAAGCGTGCCGAAAGGCGGCCCTTGGTGCCACGCCGCCAACTGACCCTCCTCCAACGGGCTGTCTCCAGCATCTCCCGCACGGTGATCGACTTGGTATCCGGGATATGCCGCTGGCGCGGGCGGCCGCGTCCGGCAACGGGGAAGATCATCGCCACGTCGGCGGGATAGACCTTTTGCTTGAACGGGATGCCGACGGCCCATCTGAGGCCGCGTTCGGTGAGTGCCTGCCGGAAGGGGGCGCTCAAGCCATATCCGGCATCGGCAAGGACGCAGCCGAAGCGCACACCGGCCGCGCGAACCCGGTCGATCTCGGCCAGGGCGATCTCGGGCTTGGTCCTTTGGGCACGATGGTCATCGGGCACACCGGCGCGATCGAGCCGGGCGGGATCGGACGTCCAGCTCTCGGGCAGGAACAGCCGCAACCCCACCATGACCGGCACTTCGCCCGAAGCCAGTGTCAGCGACACCAGCGTCTGGCAGTTGGCGTTCTTGCCGAGCGCCGAGGCATATTGCGGCGCCACGCCGACCGAGTGGCGCCCCTTCTTGGGCAGCGCGGTGTCGTCGACAATCAGCCAGGCGTCGTTCCTGCCAACCTGTCTGTCGGCCTCATTGAGCAACGCTGCTTCCAGTGGCGCCGCGTCCCACACACCGCTCGCAACGAAATGGTGCAGTTGATCATAGCTGACGGTGCCGGCACGTGCCGCCATTGGTTGAACGCTCTTGCGATCGCCAGGGCCGATCAATCCCGCGATATAGGCCGGGCACATCCGCGCTCTCGTCTTGTGCCGCAGCGCAGCAACAAACGGCGCCAGCCAGCGCTCCAGATCAGCTTGCCAGTTCCCATCCATGGCCGGCCCCTCCAAAAAGCCGACCTCCTATGAATCACCGAAAACGCCGCGTGGGAATCTGGAGGCTTCTGTGAGGTCCGCGGCCACGGAGGAGCGGCCGGGTTGGTTGTCGGACCTCATTGCAAGCCGGATTGAACGGAGCCGCGGGCCGGACAGGCGCTATGGGGATTGTAGCGGGAGCGAGGCGATGAAGCGGTTCGAGAATGACGGTTGCCAGCAACGCGCGACATCGTAGCGGGCCTCGGGCGCCGCGGCGGCAGCGGCCTTGGGGCGATGATGTGGGCCAACCCGGCTGCCGTCGGCGACGCAACCCGGGCGAAGTCGCTTCGGCCCGCCGCCCTGGGCGAGATCAGCCAGGCCGGCGCGCATTGCGTCGGATGGGGCCATTGGTGATGTGGACACGCCCGGCATGATCATGAGGTATCATTCCAAAAGGGGCTCGGCGGCGCTTGTCCATACCGCCAGATGGCGAGCGTTGACATCGGCCCTCCGCAGCATGGGCAGCGATGCCTAGTCGCAAGGCGCTCGTCGGTGACAGCGGCGCTTTCGGCCTCCGGTTCGATATCGTCTTGCTGCGGGCTGGCCAGCAGCCTGCGGCACAGCTCGAGCCTGGCGGCGCGATGACCGTTGGCGAGAAAGCCGTAATGGCGGATACGATGGAAGCCGTCGGGCAACGTGTGCAGGAGGAAGCGGCGGATGAACTCGTGCGCGTTTAGCGTCATGACCTTCGTCCTGCCGCGATGGCGATAGTCCCGCCAGCGGAACGCGATCCGATCGTCGGCCATGTCGATCAGTCGGGAATTGGCAATGGCGACACGATGGGTGTAGCGACCGAGATAGGCCAGCACCTGCTCCGGCCCACCGAAGGGCGGCTTGGCATAGACCACCCAGTCGAGGCGGCGCACCTTGGCCACCAGGCGGGTGAAGGCGGCTGGCTCGGCCAGGCCGGCGAGATCGCCGAAGAAGTTGAGGATGCCCGCATCGAAGTTCGCCCGCAACTCCTCCAGAAAGCGGCGGCGGAACAGGCGCGACAACACGCGCACGGGCAGGAAGAACCCAGGCCTGCATGAGACCCAGCGCCTTCCATCGAGGCAGATGCCGCCGCCCGGCACGATGCAGTGGAGGTGTGGATGATAGGAGAGCGTCTGGCCCCAGCTGTGCAACACCGCGATGAGGCCGATCTCGGCGCCGAGGTGCCTGGGCTCCGCGGCAATCGTGCGCAACGTCTCCGCCGCAGCCTTGAACAGGATCGTGTAGACTGCCGCCTTGTTCTGGAAAGCGATCGCGGCGATCTCGGCCGGCAGCGTGAACACCACATGGAAGTAGGGAACCGGCAGAAGCTCGCCCTGCCGTGCGGCCAGCCAGTCCCGGCAGGCTTGCCCCTGACATTTGGGGCAGTGCCGGTTGCGGCAGGAGTTGTAGGCCACGCGGATCGCCCCGCAGGATCGGCAGCCCTCGACATGGCCGCCCAGTTCGGCGGTCCGGCAAAGCTCGATGGCGCTCATCACACGCCGCTCGACACGTCCGAGATGGCCGTCATGAACCTGCCGATACGCTTCGCCGTGGCGGCGGAAGATATCCGCCACCTCCAGTCTCGCCGACATGGGCGGAACCGGTCAGCCCGGCGGCACCACCTCGATGGTCAGCCGATCCAGCGGGCTCGTCGTGCGCCGGATAAGGCCGTTCGAGACCTTGGTGTAGCGCGCCGTGGAGGAAAGATTGTTGTGGCCAAGCAGCACCTGGATGATGCGGATGTCGGTGCCGTTCTCCAGAAGATGCGTGGCGAAGCTGTGCCTGAGCGTGTGGACCGTCACGCGCTTGTCGATGCCGGCGGCCGCGCGCGCCGAGCGGCAGGCCGAATACAATACCTGCACGTCGATGGGGCGATTTGCGTGCCGGCCGGGAAACAGCCAGTGCTGCGGCTTCGCCAGCCGCCAGTAGACCCGCAGGATACGCAGAAGCTGCGCCGACAGCATCACGGTGCGGTCCTTGCCGCCCTTGCCATCGTGAACCCGGATGACACCGCGCCCGCTGTCGATGTCGCCGACCTTCAGCCCGACGGTCTCCGAAGCGCGAAGTCCCGCGGCATAGGCCGTCGTCAAGGCCGTCCGCGTCTTCAGACTCGGCACCGCCTCCAGAAACCGGACCACCTCATCGGCATTGAGCACCACTGGCAGCGTGCGGGGTGAACGCGCATAGGCGATCCGTTCCGGGATCTCGGCATGGCCCAGCGTCACGCCATAGAAGAACCGCAACGCGCACACCGTCTGGTTCAGCGCCGGCCACGAGATCCCGGTCGAGACCAGATGCACCTGGAACGCGCGAACGTCTTCCAGCCCGAGTCGGTCCGGGGACCGGCCAAAGTAGCGCGAAAACTTCGCCACGGCATGCACATAGGATCGTTGCGTGGCCGGCGACAGATTGCGGATCGTCATGTCCTCGATCATGCGCCGACGAAGCGGGCTCATCTCGGCCATCTCATTGCTCCTGTTCTCAAGATTGCGCTTCAACAGCTGCAATCCTTCAAAACAGAAGCGTCACCCGCAAACCCGCCCACCATCTGCCGCGTCAGCGGCTTCGTTCAATCCCCTATTGTCCACGGACCCTAGAGCATTTTCGCTTTTCACTGAATCACTCAAATGCTCTATCTGTTTGTTTCCAAGCGTATTCTTGTCCCAAAACCGGTACCCACTTTTGGGGAATACGCGCTATTTGTTCTTCCGCGTATTGTTTTCCGAGAACCGGTCCCCGCCTTTCGGCGATACGCGCCAGTTCCCGACAGCCTGGCTCGCGAGCCTGACGCGGACTGGGTCGTGTTCGCTGCGAGCTCCGGCGGTGGCGGGGCCGAGGCAGCCCGCGAAGTGTACGTCGAGGGGCTCCGAACGGCCATCGAGGCGTTCGGGAACCGGGACGACGGGTCGGATTCGACTGCACCCGACCGGCTGGTCTACACCTCGAGTACCGGAGT
>CAZNHG010000284.1:0-4459 GCA_964572555.1 uncultured Devosiaceae bacterium
ACATTGCTGGACCGTCTCCGCACCGTACCGACAGGAATGTCCTGGAAGCCAATCTCAACGGTTTCGCCCACGACCACCGGTTCAGCTTCACTTCTCACGGTGTAGCCCCCTGTCTTCCTCAAAATCGGGGGTGGCTTCATCTATCTCCGTAGGATCACGCCCAGGAAGTCGCAAATCGAGTTCAATGCCGAGTGCCTGCGTAACACGAATGGATAATCCAATTTGACAGGTTTCCTTGCCGTTTTCCAAATCCACGATGAACCGGATGCCGACGTTGGCAATAAGGGCTAGGTCCGGTTGGGTTAGTCCTTGCGCCTTGCGAACCGCTCTGACTTGCTCGCCAATGCATGCGGTGTTTGAAACGATCATGGCATTTAAATTTCCCGTTCGGGACATACGTAGCGCACTGCGGCCTAGTTATCAAGGAAATTTCCCGACCGGGAAATCTAGCTATCATTGCCGAAATACTTACTTTAAATTTCCCGATCGGGAAAGTCTTCCATATAACTCCGGCGGCAACCATCGGCCACACAAGGAATCAGGGCCAGGCCGTCTATCATGTGCGTATTGGAGAACGCGTCAGGATAGTGACTGTGAGCGATAGAAACTGATTTTATGGCTCATAAAACCGCAAATTCATGAGCTATAGAAATGCACTCTATAACTCATGACCTGGAACTGACAGCAATCTGACTGGCCGGACTATCGCTATGATGCGGTGCGCATTCCACGGAAGATGGGCACTTATTCCACGTGATCGTGGGCAGGCATTCCTCCTGCATTCTGGGCGCATTTCGTCGTGTCTAAAAGCAAGATCGGGGGGCGCTTCGCGCGGCGAACGGCGCATCCAGATCGTTGGAGACTATCTGCAGCACGACGATCCAACGCAGGTTATCTCCAGCCCGGCCGGTCCTGAGCGTGCCCATTTTGAGGGCCTCGGCGCTTGTCATTATGGTTTTAACGGCCGTACTCGATCGAGAGCCGCACGTTGAGAAAGGCTGGTTTCTCCCCTGTCGGGGCAACTAACCTTGAATCCAAGCGTCGGGACGATCAAGAAATCTGACCCAAGAACGCGCGGGTCCGTTCGTGCCGGGGGTTCTCGAAGAACTCCTCGGGTGGAGCCACTTCGACGATCTCGCCGCCATCCATGAAGATAACGCGATCGGCGACCTTGCGGGCGAAGCCCATCTCGTGTGTCACGCAGATCATGGTCATGCCCTCCTGTGCGAGGTCGATCATCGTGTCGAGCACTTCCTTGACCATTTCCGGGTCAAGCGCCGACGTCGGCTCGTCAAACAGCATGACCTTGGGGTTCATGCACAATGCTCGCGCAATCGCGACACGCTGCTGCTGACCGCCCGAAAGCTGTGCCGGGTACTTGTCAGCCTGTTCGGGAATATGCACGCGTTCGAGATACTTGCGCGCGGTCTCTTCCGCCCTCGCTCGGCTTTCATTCCGCACCCGGAGCGGCGCCAGTGTGCAGTTCTGCAGGACCGTCATATGCGGGAACAGATTGAACTGCTGGAACACCATGCCGACTTCCTGCCGGATCAAATCGATGTTCCTGCGCCCCAACAGCTCGATACCGTCGACGACGATCCTGCCGCTGTCGATGACTTCAAGCTGATTGACGCAGCGGATCAGCGTCGACTTGCCCGAACCTGACGGCCCGCAGACGACGATGCGCTCGCCGCTACTGACCGTCAGGTCGATGTTTTTCAGGGCCTGGAAGGTGCCGAAATACTTGTCGACACCCTCCATGACGACGGCGGCGTCGCCATCGCCTCGCGGTGAGGCCGTCTGTCCGTTGCTGGATTGGCTGGTCATCGCGAAGACCCCTTCAAGGCTTGTTAGTTCGACTGCTCTTCAAGCGCGGATTCGACCGTTGTCGTCTTGACGAACTCCGGCAGCGGCTCGCCGAGCCATTTCTGGTGGATTTCGTTCAGCTCGCCGTTCTCGGCAACCTTGGCGACGAATTCGTTGATCCGCTCACGCAGCGCGTCGGTCCCCGGTTCCACGGCGATGCCCTGCACCTGGCGGGACAGCTGGATCTTCTCCTCGTACTCGCCCGGAGCCGCTTCGTTGATCTGCTGGATCACGGTGTTCGAGCACCCGATCATATCGGTCTGGCCCGAAAGCAGGGCCTGAACCGCGCTGGCATCGGAATCGAAACGCTGGATGTTGGCATCATCTGGCGCGATTTCGGTGATGGCCGTGTCCTGGGTGCTTGCCCTAGCAACCGCGATCGACTTGCCGGAGAGATCGGCCGCCTCGGACACCTCGGCGCCGTTCGGGCCGTAGACCGAAATCGTGATCGCGGCATACGGGTTGGTGTAGTCCACCTTCTCGGCCCGCGCCGGCGTGATACCGAGCGAAGCAACGAGCAAGTCGACCTGGCCGCTGAGCAGGTATGGAATACGGTTCGGACCCGTGACCGGCACCAATTCAAGCTCGAGGCCCATGTCCTCGGCCAGTAGCTTGGCTACGTCGGCATCATAGCCATCCGGCTCATTGTTCTCGTTCATGATGCCATAGGGCGGAAAGTCCACCAGAAGTCCGATCTTGACCGTGCCGTTCGACTTGATCTGTTCGAGCGAAGTCGCATTCGCCGGCTGCAGTGCCAGGCCGGCCATGGTGGCAAGGCCAAGTGCGAATGCGACGCCTGTCTTGAGCAATCGTTTCATTGTCGTCTCCCTTGGTTAGGCCGGGCCTCCCGCCCGGCGGTTGTTCCCGCTCACCGTTGGGTCGAGCGGGCAAAGCTGCGTTCCATCCGCCGCGCCAACAGCGAAAGCGGCCAGCACATCGCAAAATAGAGTGCGGCCACGATGGCGAAGACGAGGAAGGGACGGAACGTGGCGTTGTTGATGATCTGGCCTTCGCGCGTCAGTTCGACGAAGCCAATGATTGAGGCCAGCGAGGTACCCTTGATCAGCTGAACGAGGAACCCCACGGTTGGCGGCACCGCGATCTTGGCGGCCTGAGGCAGGACAATGTCGCGCATGCGGTCGACATAGCCAAGCCCGAGAGCCCGCGCCGCCTCGCTCTGGCCGGAGGGAACCGCCTCGATGCAACCGCGCCAGATTTCGCCGAGATAGGCACTGGCATGGGCCGTCAGCGCCACTGTCGCGGCGATCCACGGGTTTACCGAAAAGCCGAGGATCGTCATGCCGAAATAGGCGAGGAACAGCTGCATGAGCAGCGGCGTACCCTGAAACACGCGGATGTAACCGACAATGACCGCATTGGCGACGCGGCTCGGCGATGTGCGGATCAGTGCGACCGCGAGACCGAAAATGCCTCCGCCGGCGAAGGCGAGCGCCGACAGGGCGATCGTCCAGCGCGCCGCCAGGATGATGAGAAACAACTCGTTCCATCCGAACTCACGGATCATCTGGCGTCTCCTAGCGGCTCATCGGATAGCGGAACGCCATCCGCTGAATGGCGGAAAACAGGGCCGAAAAGGCCGACGACATGATCAGATACATGACGGTGATGACGAGATAGACCTCGAAGCTGGCAAAGGTCTGCGACTGGATGTCGTTGCCGGCCGCGGCCAGGTCGGTCGCCGAAATCACCGACACGACGCTCGAGGTGAGCATGAGGAAGATGAACTGGCTGGTAAGGGCGGGATAGACCGTGCGTAGGGCCGGCTTGAGGATGATGTAGCGAAAGATCTGCGTCGGCTTCAGCCCCAAAGCGATACCCGCCTCGATCTGGCCGCGCTGAATCGACTCGATACCCGCCCTGATGATCTCAGTACCGTAGGCGCCGACATTGACGATCAGTGCGATCAGGGCCGCGGTGTTGGGGTCGAAGCTCAGCCCGACCTTGGGCAGACCGAAATAAATGAAAAAGATCTGGATCAGGAAGGGCGTGTTGCGAATCACCTCGACATAGGCACCCACGATCCAGTGCAGCGGCTTGAAGCGTGATGTCTTGCCCGCCGCACCCAGCACCGAGACCACGAGCCCGATCAACATCGCGCCACCGGAGAGTTGCAGCGTGGTCACCGCGCCGGCCAGCAGTTGGTCGAACGAGGCAAAGACCGGCGCGAAATCGAATTCGTACAAGCGCTCTCCTCCCCGCCTGTTTCAGGCATTGACGGCGCGCGCCGCCTGCCTTCGCCCTGCATATCTGTTGGATCGATCTAATTCATTAGCCCGACAAGGTCAACCGCACGTCACCATCAACAGCGGCACGCGCGGCCCGGCCGTTAGCGGGCGCGGCCGCAGGACTGGCGTTCGATCAGCTGGGTCAGATTGATAAGACGCCGCGGTGCGCGGTCGGGGTTGCGGAGGCGATCGAGCAAAAGCCCGGCAGCCGTATCGCCGATGTCGGAAGGATATGTGGCAATGGAGGTCAGCTTCGGGCGAACGAGATTTGCTTCGGGCACGTTGTCGAAGCCGATCACCGAAAAATCCCGGCCGACCTCGACACCGATGTCATGCAGCCCGCTCGC
>CAZNHG010000285.1:0-4458 GCA_964572555.1 uncultured Devosiaceae bacterium
TCGCGTTGCGGGCCGCGGCGTCCACCTCGCGGGCGGGCACGCCCGGCCGCGCGGCAGCCAGCGCCGCTGTTACGGCTTTCTCGACGATCTTGTGGACCTGGAGGAATGCCTCGGGCGCCGTGCCGCAATAGCCGACGCGCGTCATGTCGGAAGGATACCCCCCGATCCGCCCGCCGGTATCGATCAGGACGGCATCGCCGGGCTGGAGCCGGGTGTCGCCCGCATGATGATGCGGGAAGGCACCGTTACCGGCGAAGCAGACGCTGGTGAACTCCGGCACCGCGCCGTGTGCCTTGTAGGCATCGGCGATAACCGCGGCGATCTCGCGCTCGGTCACCCCCGGCTCGAGTGCATCGAAGCCCGCCTGCATCACCACATCGTTCAGCGCGGCGCTGGCCTTGAGTACGCGGTACTCGCCTTCGTCCTTGCGCGCCCGCAGGTGCCCAAGGGTTTCGGGCGTGAACCGCCGTTGCGCGCCGGGCAGTGCATCGAGCAGCAGCAGGGCGAAGTCGGCCCGCATGGTCTCGTCGATGACGAGGCTCACCGCATTGGGGTCGATGCCCGTGTTCCTGATCAGCTCGGCGAGCGCGGCGTCCGGCCCTTGTGCATCGCCCCAGGGAATCATGGGCAGGTCGGTGTGCTCGCGGGAGCTGTCGGCATTGAGGGCCGGCATCAGGAAGCCGGCATAGGTCTGGCTCACCAGCAGCATGACCGGGCGCTCATCGCCATGCGGCGAGAGGCCGGTCAACCAGAGCATGTGGCTCGTCGGACCGACGGCCACGAGGTCGGTGCCGGTTGCAGTCATGCGCGCACGCAGGCTGGCGAGGCGCTTTGCATGGGTTTCAGCGGTCATCGATTCGCTCCCTTGAAAGCAAAAGAGCCGCCCCGGCGGGGCGGCTCCAGTTCCGACTGGCAGGGGTTCACTTGCTCACCAGCCGGTAGAACACAAAGTCGGAGGTGGCGCCGTTGACATAGCCCTCGACATTCTCGGCCATGCCCACCTGGTAGGCAGCCTGGAACATGATGACGATGGGCGACTTTTCCTGAACCATCTTCTGCAACTCGATGTACATCTCGTTGCGCTTTTCCGGATCGGATTCGGCCAGTGCCGCCTGCGTTAGCTCGTTCATCTCTTCGGGCACGGCCCAGGCATTCCGCCAGGTCGTCGTCGCCGCATAGGCATCGTCCGAGTTGTCGGCGTTGTAGGCGAAGGCCTTGGCGTTGGAGTGAGGGTCCATGAAGTCCGGGCCCCAGTACAGCAGCATCGCCTCGTGGCTGCGCTCGCGGTACTTGGTGATGACCTGGCTGCCGGTGCCCGGGATGATATCGAAATTGATCCCGGCCTCGGCGTAGGTCGCCTGAAGCGACTGGGCCATATCCGTGAACGGAGCCGAGTTGATCACGTCGAGCGTGACGTTGATCGGGGTCTCGACACCCGCATCCTCGAGGATCTGCCTGGCCTTTTCCGGATCATAGCTGTACGGGGTGTCCGTGAGCGCACCCGGGAAACCTTCCGGCCAAAACGCCTGATGGATCTCCATCTGGCCCTTGAGGAAGCTCTCGGTCATGCCCTCGTAGTCGACCAAGTAGCGCGAGGCTTCCCACAGGGCTTCCGGGGTCAGCGACTCGGTCTTCTGGTTGAACGAGAGGAAGTGCACAGCCGCCTGCGGGAAGGTTTCGACCTTCACACCGTCCTCGGGCAGCGAGGCGATCTGGTCCGGCGTCAGGTTGCGGGCCATGTCGACGTCACCCGACTCGAGCAGCAGCTGCTGGGTCGCGGCTTCTGCCACGTGGCGGATGATGACGGAATCGACGTTCGGGCCTTCCTTGAAATAGTCCGCGTTCGATTCGAGCCGGATGATCTCGGCCGGACGATAGTCGACCAGCTCGAACGGGCCGGAGCCGGCGGTGTTGGCGTTGAGCCATTCATTGCCCATGTCGCCATCGCTGGCATGCTCCATGACCACCTTCTCGTCCACGACCGAGGCCGGACGCGAGGCGATAACGTTCATCACGAAAGCCGAGGAGAAATCGCCCTCGTACGTGATCGTCACGGTGCCATCGCCGGCGGTGACCATCTCGTCGATGTTCTCCGGGGTCCAGCCGAGCTGGGCCAGGATGAAGGCGGGTGTCAGGTTCAGCTCGATCACGCGCTTGAACGAGAACACCACGTCTTCCGCACGCACCGGGTTGCCAGAGTGGAACGTCGCGCCTTCACGCATGGTGAAGGTGATCTGCTTGTTCTCCTCGTCGATTTCCCAGTCCGTGGCGAGGCCCGGCGCGAGCACGGTCGGATCCTCGGCATCGTACTGCACAAGGCGGTCATAGGTGTTGGTGACCAGCTCGCCCGAGGTAAACTCGTAGGCTTGGGCAGGGTCGATGGCGACGATGTCGTCGATGTTCTGGGCGACGACCAGAACGCCCTCGGGCGTTGCGGCCGTTGCCGGTCCTGTGGCGGCCATGGGCAGCGCAAGCGCGGCCGCGGCCAATGCAGCTCTGATCAGCTTCATGAGCGATTCTCCTTTGACGATGAGTGTCCTTGTTCGGATTGCGCCGGCTTGGCACCGGACTTCTTGGATGTCTGTTCCGCGGGTTTCGGCATGGCCGAGGAGCGGAACAGGGTCAGCGTTCCCGTCCACAACAGCCTGGCGGGATGATCGGTGTGGTTCGACCACGAATGCGGGCGGTTGCCGCGAAAGTGCAGGCTGTCCCCCGCCTCGATGACCATTTCCTCGTCGTCGAGCTTCTGGGTGATCGCGCCGTCGAGCACGTAAAGGATTTCCTCGCCCTCGTGGCTGACGGTCTCCGACTGGTAGCCGGGCGGCACGGTCAGGATGAACGAGGACAGGATGTTGCCGGGGAATTCAGCCCCCAGCCGTTCGTAGACGACCGAGGAGCCGTCCACGGAGAAGCGCCGGCGTTCGCCACTGCGGGTCAGCGAGTCGGCGGGGCTGGGGGTGGAGATGAAATAGTCGACCGACACACCCAGCGCGTCCGCGATCTGGACCAGCGTCGCCAGCGAGGGCGTGGCGTGGTCGCGCTCGACCTGACTGAGATAGCCCACCGACAGATTGGCCGTGTCCCCCAGCGCCTGCAGCGTCATGTGCTGCTGGCGGCGGCGGGCACGGATCAGCGCGCCGACCCTTGGGTGTCCCTCGTTCTCCGATCTGGCCGTTGCGGTGCCAGCCACGGTTCGCCTCCATCAAAATTTTTTTGATATAAGCAAACTTTCTTGTATGATCCAAGCCCAATGTGACGAAACATGACACTCGGGCGCCGGCCGGGGCTCGAGGCCAGACCATTGATCCAAAAGGGAGATTTTGCGGACGTGTCTTTGGAGCCGCAGGTCCAGCCGCAAGACGCCGCCGCTTCCCGCCTGGTGACGGGCGGCCGGCAATCCCTTCGGGCCGCGGGCGGCATTCTGAAGTTTTTCACAACCGTCGCCCTGACCTTTCTCGGCCTTTTGGCCATCACCTTCTTCATCGGGCGTATCGTGCCCATCGACCCGGTCCTGTCGGTTGTCGGCGACCGGGCGACAACCGAAGTCTACGAGCAGGTCGAAGCCGAGATGGGGCTCGACCGCCCCCTGCCCATCCAGTTCATCGACTACGTAACGGATGTCGCCACGGGCGATTTCGGGCAGTCGGTCTCGACGGGCCGCCCGGTGATAAACGATCTCGGGCGCGTCTTCCCCGCCACCCTCGAGATGGCGACCATTGGCATCCTGATCGGGGTGCTTCTGGGCGTGCCCATGGGCGTGACCGCTGCCAGCCGGCGCGGCAGCTGGACCGATCAGTTCATTCGCGTGGTCGGGCTGCTGGGATACTCCGTGCCCGCATTCTGGCTCGGTCTCGTGGGGCTGTCGCTGTTCTATGCCAACCTGCAATGGGTCGGCGGGCCGGGACGGCTCGACATCTTCTATGACGGGCTGGTGCCGCACGTGACCGGCGTCATGCTGATCGACACGCTCATCGCCGGCGAGATCGACATCTTCTGGAACGCCATTTGGCACCTCGCCCTGCCCGCCTCGATCCTGGGGTTCTTCAGCCTCGCCTATATCGGGCGCATGACGCGTTCGTTCATGCTCGACCAGCTCAACCAGGAGTTCGTCACCACCGCGCGGGTAAAGGGCGTGCCCGAGCGTATCGTCGTCTGGCGCCATGCCTTCAATCCCATCCGGGTGCCGCTGATCACGGTGATCGGGCTCAGCTACGCCCAGCTCCTCGAGGGCTCGGTGATGATCGAGACGGTGTTCTCCTGGCCGGGCATCGGCAACTATCTCACGACCGCCCTTCTCAACGCCGACATGAATGCGGTGCTCGGCGCGACGCTGGTGATCGGGGCGGTGTTCATCTTCATCAACAAGATATCGGACGTGCTCTATCGCGTCCTCGATCCGAGGGCCCGCTGATGGCGACGACGCGCGACTGGCTTTTGGCCGACTCTCCCACCTCGCGC
>CAZNHG010000286.1:0-3399 GCA_964572555.1 uncultured Devosiaceae bacterium
CAGCCGCGCCTCAAGCCGCCGTTCCCGGCGGGCATGGGCGTTTACGGCAACCCCACCACGGTCAACAACGTGGAATCGATTGCCGTCGTCCCCGACATCCTGCGCCGCGGCGCCAGCTGGTTTGCCGGTTTCGGGCGCGAGAACAACGCGGGCACCAAGCTGTTCTGCATCTCCGGTCACGTGAACGCGCCGACCACGGTCGAGGAGGAAATGGGTATTCCCTTCCGCGACCTGATCGACAAGCACGCCGGCGGCATTCGTGGCGGCTGGGACAATCTCCTGGCCGTGATCCCGGGGGGCTCCTCGGTGCCGTGCGTGCGCGGCGAGAAGATGCCCGACGCATTGATGGACTTCGACGGGACCAAGGAAGTCGGCTCGTCGCTGGGCACGGCCGCGGTGATCGTTATGGACAGGTCCACCGATATCATAAAGGCGATCTGGCGCATCTCGGCCTTCTACAAGCACGAGAGCTGTGGGCAGTGCACGCCGTGCCGCGAGGGAACCGGCTGGATGATGCGCGTGATGGAACGCATGGTTCAGGGCCGCGCCCAGAAGCGCGAGATCGACATGCTGTTCGACGTCTCCAAGCAGATCGAGGGTCACACCATCTGCGCGCTCGGAGACGCCGCCGCGTGGCCGATCCAAGGCCTGATCCGCAACTTCCGCGACGTGATCGAGCAGCGGATCGACGAGTACACCTATAATGCCGACCCCGAGGGCGCAGTGCCTTCCGTGGCGGCGGAGTAGGGAATATGCAGCGCGCCGAACGCAACATCGCGGCGTCAGCCTGGTCGCGCCAGCCGCACATCACACGCCGGCAAAGCCGGGGCCGTGCCTGAGAATTTTGGGAAGTTCACTATGGCTAACATCAAGGTAGATGGCGAACTCATCGAGGTTCCGGATCACTTCACGCTGATGCAGGCGGCTGAAGCGGCCGGTGCCGAGATTCCGCGGTTTTGCTACCACGAGCGTCTGTCGGTCGCCGGCAACTGCCGCATGTGCCTGGTGGAAGTGAAGGGCGGTCCGCCCAAGCCGCAGGCGAGCTGCGCCATGTCGGTCAAGGACATGCGCCCGGGCCCCAACGGCGAGCCGCCCGAGATGTTCACCAACACGCCCATGGTCAAGAAGGCCCGCGAAGGCGTGATGGAGTTCCTGCTGGTCAACCATCCGCTGGACTGTCCGATCTGCGACCAGGGCGGCGAGTGCGACCTGCAGGACCAGGCCATGGCCTATGGCGTCGACAAGTCCCGCTTCCACGAGAACAAGCGGGCGGTCGAGGACAAGAACATGGGCCCGCTCATCAAGACCGTGATGAACAGGTGCATTCACTGCACACGCTGCGTGCGCTTCGTCACCGAGGTGGGCGGCGTCTCCGAGCTGGGCCTGACCGGGCGCGGCGAGGACGCCGAAATCACCCCGTATCTCGAGCAGGCGCTTACCAGCGAGTTGCAGGGTAACGTCATCGACCTGTGCCCGGTCGGCGCGCTGACCTCCAAGCCCTACGCGTTCAACGCGCGCCCCTGGGAGCTTGCCAAGACCGAATCCATCGACGTCATGGACGCGCTCGGCTCGGCCATCCGCGTCGACAGCCGCGGCCGCGAAGTCATGCGGATCATGCCGCGCGTGCACGAAGGCATCAACGAGGAGTGGATTTCCGACAAGACCCGCTTCATCTGGGACGGCCTGCGCTCGCAGCGCCTCGACCGGCCCTATGTCCGCAAGGGCAAGCGGCTGACCGAGGCGAACTGGGACGATGCGCTCGACGCCGTCGCCAAGGCCGTCAAGAAGGCCGGCAACAAGGTGGGCGCCATTGCGGGCGACCTTGCCGGCGTCGAGGAAATGTACGCCCTCAAGGGCCTGCTGGATTCCCTGGGCTCGGGCATGACCGACTGCCGCCCGCCCATGTCCGGCATCGACCCCGGCCTGCCGCGCGAGTCCTACATCTTCAATCCGGGCATTGCCGGGATCGAGGAGGCCGATGCCATCCTCATCGTCGGCGCCAACCCGCGCAAGGAAGCGGCGGTTCTCAACGCCCGCATCCGCAAGCAGTGGCGCAACGCCGACGCGGCCGTAGGCGTCATCGGCGAGCCGGCGGACCTGACGTATGAATACGAGCACATCGGTACCGATCTCGAGGCGCTCAAGTCCGTTGCCGACGGCAGCGCCAAGTTCGCGAAAACGCTGAAAAAGGCCGAGAAACCGCTGATCATCGTCGGCGAGGCCGCGCTCTCGCATGCCGATGCCGGCAAGCAGGCCGGGCGCGACACCATGGCGCTCGCCGCCGAGATCGCCGCGCAGTATGGCGCTCTGACCGACGAGTGGAACGGCTATGCCGTGCTGCACAACGCCGCCGGACGGGTCGGCGGGCTCGATATCGGTTTCGTGCCGCACGACGGCGGCGTGTGCTCGACCGACCAGATCGGCCTCGCCGCCAAGGGCGAACTCGACGTCCTGTTCCTGCTGGGAGCGGACGAATACGACATGAACGCCATGGGCGACGCCTTCGTCGTCTATATCGGCAGTCACGGCGATGCCGGCGCGCACCGCGCCGACGTCATCCTGCCGGGCTCGGCCTACACCGAGAAGGCGGCGACCTATGTGAACACCGAGGGGCGCGTGCAGCAGACGGTCAGGGCTGTCTTCCCGCCGGGCGAGGCCAAGGAGGACTGGGCGATCATCCGCGCTCTGTCCGCCGAACTCGGCCACACGCTGCCCTACGATTCTCTCGGCGCGCTGCGCGCGAAGCTCTACGAGGAGCATCCGCACCTGGCGCGGCTCGACACGATCGAGCCCGGCGGCGCCGACGCGGTCAGGAAGCTCGCCAGGGTTCCGGAGCGCAGCGAGAACGTGACATACGGCCCGGCGGTGGTGGACTTCTATTTGACCAATCCGATCGCGCGGGCGTCGGCTGTGATGGGCGAGTGCGCCCAGATGGCCGAGGGCCTCAAGCAGGCGGCGGAGTAGGGGGCAGTTCATGGATTTCGTACTCGCGGCGCTGGACTACCTGATCGGCGCACCCATTCTCGGCCTCGGCACGACGGTTGGCTTCGTCTGGAAGGCGCTGCTGCTGCTCGTCAACCTGCTGTTGTTCACCGCCTATGTGCTTCTGGCCGACCGCAAGATCTGGGCGGCTGTGCAGGCCCGGCGCGGTCCCAACGTCGTGGGCGCCTTCGGCCTGTTGCAGAGTTTTGCCGACTTGTTGAAGTTCGTGCTCAAGGAGCCGGTCATTCCCGCGGGTGCCGACAAGGTGGTGTTCCTGCTCGCACCCCTGATCACGGTGCTTCTGGCGCTGTCCGCCTGGGCGGTCGTTCCGCTCAACGAGGGCTGGGCGCTCGCCGATATCAATGTCGGAATCCTTTACATCTTCGCGATTTCCTCGCTCACCGTCTACGGCGGCCC
>CAZNHG010000286.1:3418-3860 GCA_964572555.1 uncultured Devosiaceae bacterium
AGTACCCGTTCCTCGGCGCGCTGCGCTCGGCTGCGCAGATGGTCTCCTACGAGGTCTCCATCGGCTTCGTGATCATCACCGTTCTGCTGTGCGTGGGCTCGCTGAACCTGACCGACATCGTGATCGCGCAGCAGGAGATGGGGCTGGCCCACCTTCTGGGCGTGCCGGCGCTGAGCTTTCTGAACTGGTTCTGGCTGCCGCTGTTCCCGATGTTCATCGTGTTCTTCATCTCCGCGCTGGCGGAGACGAACCGCCCGCCCTTCGACCTGCCGGAGGCCGAGTCCGAGCTCGTCGCCGGCTACCAGGTGGAATATTCCTCCACGCCGTTCCTGCTGTTCATGGCGGGCGAATACATCGCCATGTTCCTGATGTGCGCGCTCACCTCGCTCCTGTTCTTCGGCGGATGGCTCTCGCCCATCCCGGGCCTGCCCGACGGGGCGCT
>CAZNHG010000286.1:3870-4379 GCA_964572555.1 uncultured Devosiaceae bacterium
TGGCGGGCTTCATGGTCGAATACGGATCGACGCCGTACATGATGTTCATGCTCGGCGAATACGTCGCGATCATCCTGATGTGCGCGATCACCACCATCCTGTTCCTCGGTGGCTGGTCGTCTCCTCTCGCGTTCGCGCCGTTCACGTGGATACCGGGCGTTGCCTGGTTCATGATCAAGCTGTGCCTCGTGTTCTTCATGTTCGGCATGGTGAAGGCCTTCGTGCCGCGCTACCGCTATGACCAGTTGATGCGCTTGGGCTGGAAGGTGTTTCTGCCCTTGTCGCTGGTCTCGGTCTTCGTTGTTGCCCTTGTCCTTCAGCTCACGGGCTGGGGCTGGCACGGCGGCATGGCCTGAGGAGAAAGCAAATGAAGTTCTGGCAGTTCCTCAATTCCCTGCTTCTCAAGGAGTTCGTCAGCGCGTTCGGGTTGTCGATGCGCTACTTCTTCGCGCCGAAGAAGACCATCGACTATCCGTTCGAGAAGGGCCCCGTCAGCCCCCGTTTCCGGG
>CAZNHG010000287.1:0-4377 GCA_964572555.1 uncultured Devosiaceae bacterium
TCCGTGCCGTGGCCGACATAGGCGTGGTATTAGGCGAGCTGCTGCGCCTGCGCCGCGATGGCGTCGCTGATCTCGGAGCGGCCATAGCCCGCATTGACGCAATAGAGCCCGGCGAAGGCGTCGAGAAGCCTGTTGCCGTCCCGATCCTCGATGAAGACGCCCGAGCCGCCGGTCACGATCCGGTTGGGGCTTTCCCCGCGGGCGTGCTGCGCCAGATGGGTAGACGGGTGAAAAAAGTTCTCCCTGTCCCACGCGTCGAGTTGATCGTTCTTCAACATGGCGTTTTCTCTTTCATTTCGCTTATATGGTTTTTGGGTGCACCCAGTTCGGTCCAATCATCCCATCCGGGGTAGTGCAGAGGCCGGTCGCTCTGGATGGTTTCAAGTCGCGACAGCCAGCTCTGTTCGAGTTGGACGAATTGTTCTTGGAAGGCGTCGTCGCTCACATAGGAATAGCCGTGTCCGGCAACGCCGAATGAGGCATGCGGGGGCAAGACGTCGAATCCCATGTAGTAGAGCGAAAACTGCGTCGACCAGAGGATCTGCTCGATTTCGCCACCCCGGCCGCCGGCGACGAACGCCTCGCCGGGTGCGCCCGACGTAATCGAGCACATGGCGCGTTTGCCTTTGAAATAACCGTTGTCATACCGCATACGGCTCGTATAGAGACCGCCGCTAACGAATACGCGGTCGAACCACCCTTTCAGGATTGCCGGGGTGGAGTGCCACCAGACGGGGAACTGGAATATAACCAGATCGGCGGCCTCGAGCCTGGCGATCTCGCGTGTCACCTCCCCGGGCAAGGTGCCGTTCTTGTAGGCATGTCTTTGTTCCGCCAGGGGTGAGAATTCCTGCCGGTCGGTACGGTCCCGATAGTGTTCGGCCTTCTCGACGGCATCGAATCCTTCCGCGTAGAGATCGGACACAGTGACCTCGTGTCCCCTGTTCTCGAAATGCGCCTTGCCCAGTTCAACGAGCCGGGCGTTGAAGGATGCCTTTTCGGGATGTGCGAGTACAAACAGGATGTTCATCGGTCTTCCCGGCGGTTCAGGCCCAGTCGCGGCACACATATTTGACGTCCATGAAGGCCTCCATGCCCTGGCGCGCGCCTTCACGCCCGATGCCGGACTGCTTCATGCCGCCGAAGGGGATGGGGGCACCGGTCACCTTGGTGCGGTTGACGGCGACCATGCCGTATTTCAGGGCCCGGCTGGCGCGGTAGATGCGCCGCGGGTCCATGGAGTGCACATAGGCGACGAGGCCGTATTCGGTGTCGTTGGCGCGGGCAAAAGCCTCCTCCTCGGTGTCGAAAGCGGAGACAGCCGCCACCGGGCCGAACGTTTCCTCGTTCATGATCAGGGCATCGGGCGGGACGTCGGCCAGCACCGTCGGCTCGAAGAAAAGCTTGCCCGCTTCATGCACCTTGCCGCCGGTCAGCACCTTCGCGCCGCGTTTGACGGCGTCCTCGACATGCTCTTTCTGCTTGGCGACGGCCTTGTCGTTCATCAGCGGACCGATATCGGGATCGTCGATCCCGGCGCCGACCCTCAATTCGGCCGTGCGTTCGGCAAAGCGGCGGCAGAATTCGTCATAGACCTTGCGCTCGATGAGAAAGCGGTTGGCGCCCAGGCAGTCCTGCCCTGATGTGGCGAACTTGGCCTTGATGGCCTCGTCGATCACCGAATCCATCTCGGCATTGCCGAACACGATGAACGGCGCATGCCCGCCGAGTTCGAGAACGAGCTTCTTCACGGTATCGGCGCTGTCGCGATAGATGAGCTTGCCGACTTCGGTCGAGCCGGTGAACGAGACCGCCCGCACCCGGTTATCCGCGAGCCAGGGCGGCACCACCGTCGAGGCGCGGCCCGTCACCACGTTGAACACGCCCGCCGGCAGCCCGGCGCGCTCGCCGAGCTCGGCCAGCGCCAGGGCGGAATAGGGGGTTTCGTGCGAGGGGTGCGCGAGCACAGTGCATCCGGCTGCCAGCGCCGCGCCCGCCTTGCGGGTCAGCATGGCGGCGGGAAAGTTCCAGGGCGTGATCAGCGCGGCGATCCCGACGGGTTCAAGCCACAGCTCCACCTCCGCGTCGGGCAGGTGCGAGGTCACGCCCTCGATGTTGGGGCGCTTGGCTTCCTCGGCGTAGAACTCGATAAACGAGGCGGCGTAGTCGATCTCCCCGCGCGCTTCGGAAAGCGGCTTGCCCTGCTCAAGCGTCATGAGACGGGCGAGATCCTCGCGGTTGGCGATGATCAGGTCGAACCAGCGGCGCAGAACCTCGGAGCGCTCCTGCGGCAGGCGCCCGGCCCACTCCGCGAACGCGGCATCGGCAGCGCCGATCGCCGCGGTGCTCTCTTTTGCGGAAAGGCTCGCCACTTCCCCGAGCCAGCTCGCGTCGGCCGGATTGGTCACCGCGACGGCCGCGCCGTCGGCGCCGCTGACCCACCGGCCGTTCACATAGGAAAACTGCCGCACGAGGCGCGGATCGTCGAGGCCGGCCAGCGATGTCCTGGGTGCTTCGCGCCGGGCTGGTTCGTCCATGTCGCCGTCTCCGTCGGGGTTGGTGATGGGGGCAACCTAACGCAGCGGGCGCAGAAGATGTGTCTTTATGTGCGGGGGTTTAAAGGCGATCTGTCTTCACGGTCCGCCCTGCGCCTCATCTTCGTCTGCACCGGGATCGAGCAGCATATCGAAAGGCAAGGCCCCGGGACGCTTGACCGACTTGGTCACCACGTAGGTGTAGTAGCGCGCCATCGAGGGGCCCTGATCGAGCAGGGAATCGATGAGACGCTGGTAGCTGTCGATGTCGCGCGTAACGATCTGCAACAGGTAGTCGAATCCGCCCCCCAGCGCCCAGCAGGCCACCACCTCGTCGCGCTCGGCCACGAGCTGTTCGAATTTGTTGAAACTCTCGGACTTGTGGCGGTCGAGCTCGACGGTGACGAACACCACCACGCTCGGTCCCAGCGCCTTGAGAGAGATATCGGCGTGATAGCCGTTGATCAGCCCGCCCTTTTCCAGCCGCTTGAGGCGCTCCCAGCACGGGCTGGGGCTCAGGTTGATCCGCTTGGCGAGCTCGGCCTTGGAAATGCGGGCCTCGCGCGAAAGGATCCTGAGGATTTCGATGTCGCGGTCGTCGAGCTTGAGCATCGCGCGAAGCGGGTCCTCTTGCCTTGAAAATCTATACGTTCATCAAAGACCCGATCCCGGCCGATTGTGCAAGGGTCCGGGCATGGGTGGCGATGGCGGTGTCCTGCGCGCCGGTTCCCGTGAGATCGCAGATGGTAACGCCCTGTGCGCCCGTCCGCGCGGCGACCTTCCCCGTAACCACGGCGCCCAGTTCCGCGGGGTCGGGCCCGGTCCACACCCCCGCCGCCCTGGCCGTGCGCAATTCGCCCGCCGTCTCCGCCTGGCTCACCCGGTCGCAGACATAGCAATCGGCGGCAACCAGGGCCTGCGGGTCGATCTCGTTCTTGTCGCCCTGATCCGAGCCCATGGCGGTGACATGCAGTTCGGGATGCAGCCATTCGGCCCTCAAGATCGGCTCGCGCGCCGGGGTGGTGGTGACGACGAGCTGGCTTTGCGCGACGAGCCGCGCCGGGTCGCTCTCGGCGAGCGCCTCCACGCCGAGTTGCGCGCCGAGCTCGGCGGCACAGGCTTTTGCCTTCTCCGCGTCACGCCCCCAAACGATCAGGCGCCGGAAGGGGCGCACCAGGTGTGCCGCCTGCATCTGCAGCCGCGCCTGCATGCCGGTGCCCATCACCCCGGCCGTCTCGACGGTCCCCGGCGCCATGTGACGGGCGGCGACCGCACCGGCGGCGGCAGTGCGCACGTCGGTGAGATAGCCGTTGTCGAGAAACAGCGCCTCCACCAGCCCCGTCTTCGCCGAGAACAGGATCATCAGGCCATTGAGACTCGGCAGGCCCAGCCTGGGGTTGTCGAAGAATCCCGGACTGACCTTGATCGCGAAGCCGTCGAAACCGGGGATGTAGGCGGTTTTCACGTCCACCTCGCCGTTCGCCTCTGCAATCGCCATCGACAGGATCGGCGGCATCACGACCTTGCCGGTCGCCAGCGCGGCGAAGGCGCGCTCGACGACGTCAATCGTGGCGAGGTCGAGATGAACGGCTGCGCGCAACTGCGCCTCGGTAACGATGGCGATCTCGTGCGCCATGATGAGCCTCCTCGTCGGTAGGCCGGCGCGGCACGCCGGCAGGGTCAGGTGCGGGGCAGGATCACCCCGCGTAAGGCGTGCCTGCAACCGTCACGGCCCCCAGCGTGACGTCCCGCCCCGTCACGATGCGCGTGAACGTGTCCATATCGACACTGCGGCCGGTGATTATCGTCGCGACGGGACCGGCGAGACCCGTCAGCTTGCCCG
>CAZNHG010000288.1:0-2267 GCA_964572555.1 uncultured Devosiaceae bacterium
CCGCCAGCGCCAGCATGGTGGTCACCGCCACGGCGATGCCGAAGATGCCGGCGAGGTTGGAGGTGACGATGATGCCGGCCACGATCACCAGCGCCGGCAGGGCGGTGGATTCGAGCGAAACCGCCAGGCCCTGGATAACGTTGGTGCCGTGCCCGGTGACCGATGCCTCGGCGATGGACTGGACGGGGCGCTTTTCGGTGCCCGTGTAGTACTCGGTGATCACGATGATCAGCCCGGTGATGACCAGGCCGGTCACGCCGCACCAGTAAAGGCTCAGGGGCGTGAATCCGCCAAGGTCCGTCCCCAGCCCGCCGAAGATGTAGGTAACGACCGGGAACAGGGCGATCAGCGACAGGACGCCGGTGGCGACGACGCCCTTGTAGAGGGCGCGCATGATGTCGTTGTCCGGGCCCAGGCGCACGAAGAAGGCACCGATGATCGAGGTGACCACGCAGGCCCCGCCGATGGCGAGCGGCAGCACCATGCCGGCGAGCTTTTGCGCCTCGGGCAGAACGATGGCCGCGAGCACCATGGTGGCGACGGCGGTGACGACGTAGGTCTCGAACAGGTCCGCCGCCATGCCGGCGCAGTCACCGACATTGTCGCCCACATTGTCCGCGATGGTCGCGGGGTTGCGCGGATCGTCCTCGGGAATGCCGGCCTCGACCTTGCCGACCATGTCGCCGCCGACATCCGCCCCCTTGGTAAAGATGCCGCCGCCCAGACGGGCAAAGATCGAGATGAGCGAGGCGCCGAAGCCCAGCGAGACGAGGGCGTCGATCACCGTGCGGCCGGTGGGAGCGAACCCGCCCGCCGCGGTGAGGTAGAAGAAATAGAGCGTCACGCCCAGAAGCCCGAGCCCGGCGACCAGAAGCCCGGTCACCGCGCCCGACTTGTAGCCGAGGTCGAGCCCCTTGCCCAGTGATTGCGTGGCGGCCTGGGCGACACGCACATTGGCGCGCACCGAGACGTTCATGCCGATGAATCCGGCCGCGCCCGACAATATGGCGCCGATGGCGAAGCCGACGGCCGAATAAACGCCCAGAAGCAACCAGGCGATGACGAAGATGACCGCGCCGACAATGGCGATGGTCGTGTACTGGCGTTTCAGATAGGCCTGCGCGCCTTCCCGCACGGCATTGGAAATCTCCTGCATGCGGTCACTGCCGGCATCCGCGGCGACAAGCGTACGCGTCGTCACGATGCCATAGACAATAGACAGCGCTCCGCAGATGACTATCAGCCAGAGTGCCAAACTCATGATCTACCCCTCGATGTAATGTTCCTCTCCCCCAGAGCGGGCCCTTTTTATGGCACGCAAAAGTCCCGTGCCCTGGCGCTCTTCCCCCGGGACGGGGCGAGCGTAGCAGATAAGGGGCTGCGGGCAATGGCTTTTGCGCGCCGGCGCGGGCGCGTGTGGATATGCGGGACTAGAGGGTATCGAGGGCGGCGGCGAGTGCCTGGGGGTCACCGTCTATCGTGAGGGTCTTTTGCCGGCCGGTGGCGCCGGCCATGAGGGTGATCGCCGATTTGGGAACGCCGACGGCTTTCGCCAGCAGGGCGATGATGGCGGTGTTGGCGCGGCCCCTGTCGGGCGGGGCCGTGACGCGGATTCTCAGGACGCACGTGCCGTCGTCCCGCGTCATGGCGCCGTCGATGGCCGTGGCTTTCGCGTTGGGGGTGACCCGGCAGGTCAGGCGGACGCCGCCGGGCGCGATTTCGTAAAAGCGGGGCATGATAGCCCCCGCCCGGCTACATCAGGCCGCCGGTCGCGACGTTGCGCATGAGCGGATAGAGCACCACCAGGCGGATGAAGTAGATCACCAGGAACAGGATGATCGGGGAGATATCCAGCCCGCCGAAGTTGGGCACGAACTGGCGGATGGGCCGGAGCAGCGGATCGGTGATCTGATAGAGCGCGTTCGCCACCAGCGCCACGAAGTCGTTCGACATGTTCAGGATGTTGAACGCGAGAAGCCAGCTCACGATGACCTGCGCGATGATGATGAAGATGATGAGGTTCAGGACCACATCAATGAATTGCAACAGTCCGAGCAGCATGGATATTCCCTTTTTCAGACCACCGGCGCGCCTTTCGCCGTGACGGATCACGGGGAAAGCTTCTCAAGTCCTTGAGCGGTCACGTTTTCGAACCGCAAAAGTGGTGCCCGCTTTTGCCCGGAACGTTCTAGTGGTTTGTGCCGGGGCGGGCAAGATGCGATTGTTTGCGAGGCTGAACGGGCGGTTAGCCCGGTGGCCGCGGGCTA
>CAZNHG010000288.1:2367-4360 GCA_964572555.1 uncultured Devosiaceae bacterium
AAGATGCGATTGTTTGCGAGGCTGAACGGGCGGTTAGCCCGGTGGCCGCGGGCTAGATCATCGGGCGATTAAACTACATCGCCCGATGATCTAGATTCTTAGTGGTCGCGCCGGTTTTGCGAATTCGCCCGGCGCTCTATTCCCCCTTCATCTGCTGGCGCAGGATGGTGCGCTGGCGCGCGGAGACCCCGATGAGCTCGGCGACGCGCCAGACCATGTTGTCCTCCATCTCGTGATTGACGTCGTCGGCGTAAACGACCTGCCACATCAGCCGGATGATATCGATGCGTTCCTGCTCGTCGAGCGTGGAGAGGGCGGAGGTGAACTTGTAGAGGTCGACTGCATCCTTGTCGTGCCGCGCCGCCTCCTGCATGAGTTTGCTCACTTCGGCGTCGCCGAGATCGAAGTGATCCTTGAGGATCCCGGAGATGGCGGTGCGTTCCTCGGGGGCGGCCTCGCCGTCGACGTTGCTCAGGTGAACGAGAAGGGCCGCGACCGCCGTCCTGGAATCGATGGCGGTTTCGGCGGGTTCGGGGTCGGCGAACAGGCGGGTCAGCGCATCAAACATTGTCGGCCTTCATCCTGGCGTTGAACGCGGGAACATCTCGTCTCGATCGCGCGATGGGCCGGTTTCGTTCCGCCTGTCGCATGACCGGGGAAGGTTGTGCCATTCCCCCGATACCTCGTCCACCCCGAAAGCGCGTGCAAGCGGAACGTCATCAAACCGGCGTGAAGGGACGGCGGGGATCGCCATGGCGCTTGACTCGCGGGCGGATTCTGATGTTCCCTTTTTGTTCCCAACTTTACGACACTGAGGCAGGCATGGTTTCGGGATCGAAAGCGGCGAGATTGGAGACGTTGCGCACCCGTATCGCGGCGTTGGAGGCGCGCGGGCCGGGCATGACGGCACAGGCGTCCGCGCCTGTGCCCGCGGGCGTGTCCGGGGAGGGGCGCCCGTTCGTTTTCACGCCGCCGCCGGGAGTGTTGCACGAGGTCTGGGCCGACACGCCGCTGCATGCCGGGGCGGCGCTGGGGTTTTCGCTGGGCCAGGCCCTGCAGCTCGCCGCCCCGGCGCGTCCGGCGGTTCTGTGGCTGCAGCTCGGACACGACGCACAGGAGACCGGGCTGGTCTACGCGCCCGGCCTTGCCGCCTTCGGGGCCGACCCCGACCGGCTGGTGATGGGGCGGCTCGCCAGGATGACGGACCTGTTGTGGGCGATCGAGGAGGCGGTGGCCTGCCCTGCGGTAGCTGCGGTGATCGCGGAGACGGGCGGGCATCACGCCGATCTCGATTTCACCGCCACGCGGCGGCTGGGCCTGCGCGCGCATACGGGCGGGGCCTCGGTGCTGCTGGTGCGCACGGGCCGCGGGCGCGAGGCGAGCGCGGCGCGGTTCCGCTGGCATGTCGCCCCGGCCCCGAGCGCCGCCAAGGCGTTCGACGCGCGCGCGCCGGGGGCGGCGCGCTGGCAGGTGCGGCTGGAAAAGGGGATGCGGCATGGCCGGTACAAGGAAGGCGCGGACGAGTTGATGCTGGAGTGGACGAAAGATGGTTTCGCTATCGCAGCAGGCGGCGATGCCCGCCCGGACAAGGCAGGAAGCGCGGCGCTACATGGTGCTGCATTTCCCGCGCTGGGCCACCGACTGCCTGAAACGGCATGATGCCGGCCTGGCCAGCCTGAAAGCGCCGTTCGCCCTTTACGAGCGGCAGGCCAATGCCATGCGCCTGGTGGCGTGCGACGAAACCGCCGAAGCGGCGGGGCTGGCGTCCGGACTGACGCTGAGCGATGCGCGCGCCCTGTGCCCGGCGCTCGCGGCGCGGGAGATCGACCGCGGGTTCATCGCGGCCATGTTCGCCGAGATGGCGGACTGGCACACCAATCTCGCGCCCATCGTTTCGGTTCTCACCGACTGGGGGGCGTATGGCGATCTCGGCATCGACATCACCGGGGCGGCGCATCTGTTCGGCGGCGAGAGTGCCATGCTGGAACTGGCG
>CAZNHG010000289.1:0-4354 GCA_964572555.1 uncultured Devosiaceae bacterium
AGCTCGAGCGGCATTACGACGGCATCATCAGCGCCCGGGTCGTGATCGATTCGCCGCACCGGCAGGCGCACAAGGGCTCGCTCGGCATCTCCATCAGCGTCGGCGTGCCGGGCAAGGACATCGTGGTCAAGCGCGAGCAGAAGCTGCACGAATCGGATCAGCACGCGTCCTGGGTCATCCAGGAGGCATTCGGCGCCGCCGAACGCCAGCTCGAGGACTACGTCAGCCTGCGCCGGCGCGACGTCAAGGTGCACGAGACCGGACGGCAGTACGCCCGGGTCGTGCGTCTCTACCCGGAGCAGGACTACGGCTTCATCGAGACGCCCGAGCGCCAGAACATCTACTTCCACCGCGCCGTCGTCAGAGACGCCAACTTCGAGGATCTCGAGGAAGGCAGCGAGGTATTCTACACCCTGGCCGACGAGGAAGGCTCGATGGGGCCGATGGCGAGCAGCATCCACCTGGTGACCGGCAGCCACTCCATCCGTTGAGGCGGGCGCGGCCCGCGCGCGCTCCGACCTGCCTCAGACCGTGCCGGCTGGGGCGGCCTCGCGTAGCTCGTCCTGCGCCTGGCGGATGATCTGGCTCGCCGAGTTCAGGAACAGGAGCGCCATGATCGTGGCCACCGCGAGGTCCGGCCACGCCGTCGCGGTCAGCGCCACCAGGCCCGCGGCCCCGATCACCGCCACGTTGCCGATGGCATCGTTGCGCGAGCACAGCCAGACCGAGCGCACGTTGGCATCGCCGTTGCGATAGCGCATGAGCAACAGGGCGCTGCCGACGTTCGCCGCCGTGGCCAGGAAACCGATCGCGCCCATGACGACCGCGTCCGGCACGCCCAGCACGAGCACGCGATAGGCCGTAAAGCCCAGCACCCATAGCCCCATGGCGCCGAGCGAGAGGCCCTTGAACAGGGCGGCGCGGGCGCGCCAGTGCGGGGCGCGGCCGATCACCAGGAGGCTGATCGCGTAGGTGAACGAATCGCCGAGAAAATCGAGGGCGTCGGCCTGCAGCGCCACCGATCCGGCAAGCACACCGCCGGCAGTCTCGGTGACGAACATGCCGAAGTTGATGGCGATCACCAGCCACAGCACGCGCCTGTAGGTCTGGGAGGCCCCATCGAACTTCGGGGCTTCGCACGAACAGCTCATGCTGCCCAACTTAAGACATGTCAGGCTTGATCTGAAGCCCGAAGCCCGTCCGGCCGGAAATCCCTCGAGCGTGGCCTGTCTACCACGGGTACGCGCCGCAACGCGGTCGGGTTTACGCTTTGGTATTCACTCTGGAACTAGGCTGTGTCACGGTGGTTCGTTCGATCGTGGAGATCGAAGCGGAAGACGGCACGATCAACGACCGTCACTGAGGAAGCCTCGAGTTCGAGCCAACGGGAGTTGCAGGGTGTCCGAGCACGCATTCCGGCCCTCCACCTGCGGTCGTCGGCACCTTTTGGGTTGGGCCACGGGCGCCGGCTGCGCCATGCTCATCGGCACGGGCACGTCGCGCGCTCATGCCGTTGCAAGCGCGCCACGGCGCATCAGCTTCTACAACATCCACACGCGCGAAGCCCTGAACACGGTCTACTGGCGCGACGGGCGCTACGATCCGCCAGCGCTCGCCGCGATCGACCACCATCTGCGCGACTTTCGCAGCGGTGAGGTCAAACCGATCGACGTCCGTCTGCTCGACCTGCTGCACGCCCTCAACCAGCGCCTCGGCAACGGCGATCCGGTGCACGTCATCTCCGGCTACCGCTGTCCGGCGACCAACGCCATGCTGGCGCGGCGCAGCAATCAGGTCGCCAGCAACAGCTACCACGTCAAAGGCATGGCGATCGACATTCGGGTGCCGGCGTATCGGCTGGCGGACCTGCGCGATGCCGCGCTCGAGCTGTGCTGCGGCGGCGTCGGCTTCTACCCGGAGTCGAACTTCGTCCACGTCGATACCGGGCCGGTGCGTGCCTGGTAACGTGGCTCGTCGCACACACGCGCCGCAGTTTCATGAGCAACTACAGGCGGGGAACCGCAATTAGCCGTTTCCTTTGCCAAGCGTCTTGGCTAGCATGCGCCCGCCTCAACTTTTGATCATCACTAAAGAGGGTTCGATGACTAGGTTTGCACGGGGTCTTCGGATCGCTGCGCCGGTTGCAGGACTGGCGCTCCTCGCTGCCTGCCAGTCTTCCCTGAGCGAGGAGGATCGGGCGATGTTGCAGCAATCTCAGGCCGACGCGTCAGCGGCGCAGGCGGCGGCCGATCGCGCAGCCGAGGCGGCTGACCGCGCGGCCGCGGCGGCGGCCGAGGCGGCGGATGCCGCATCCGCGGCCCAAATGGCGGCCGAGCGTCAGGACCGCATGATGCAGCGTTCGCTGCGCAAGTGATCCAGGCTTCAGCGGGCAGCCCGCCCGCCGAAGATCGAATCGACAGCTGAGCGCCCTGCCCCCGCGGCAGGGCGTTCGCTGCTCAGCCACGCGTGATGCGGATGGGATAGC
Organism: uncultured Devosiaceae bacterium; assembly: GCA_964572555.1. Lineage (GTDB taxonomy): Bacteria > Pseudomonadota > Alphaproteobacteria > Rhizobiales > Devosiaceae > CAZNHG01. The sequence goes on from CAZNHG010000289.1 coordinate 2,486, forward strand.
CGCGCCGTTCGACTGCGGCCCGGCGGACCCGGCTCCAGTCCAGGCGCTCGGACTGGTCCCCGGCGATCGCCAGCACCCGGTCCACGATCGCGCTCGGCAGCTCGGGCTCGAAGCGGCCGTATTGCTCGAGCTGGTCGCTTTGCGCCTGGGTCGGATGCGCTTCCATGTAGAGCTCGCCGTCGATCCAGCCGATCTTGAACGGCTGGTCGATCACCGTCACCTTGGTGCCGATCTCGACCTTCTCGTACAGCTCCTCGACATCCTCCGGATACATGCGGATGCAGCCGCTGCTGACCCGGCGCCCGATGCCCCAGGGCTTGTTGGTGCCGTGCACCAGGTACTGCGGCCAGCCGAGATACATCGCGCGCGTGCCCAGCGGATTGTCCGGGCCCGCCGGCACCACTTTCGGAAGCTCGGGATCCTCCTCGCGCATGCGCGCGGTCGGGCGCCAGGTCGGATCTTCGGTCTTGCGCACCACCTCGGTCTCGCCGAGCGGCGTGGTCAGGCCCTCGCGGCCGATGCCGATCGGATAGCTGACCGGCTCCGCGGCGCCGTCGTCGAAGAAGTACAGCCGCATGTCGGCGAGATTGATGATGATCCCTTCGGGCTCGACATCGGGCATCAGATGCACGGTGGGCACGACCACGTCGGTGCCCTCGCCCGGCACCCATGGATCTGTGGCGGGATTGGCGGCGACCATCTCGACGTAGCCGAGGTTGAAGCGCCGGGCGATGTCCAGCAGCGTATCCTCGTACGCTGCACGGTAAGTCGTGGTCTCGCGCAGATTGCCCTCGCTGTCGATCATGCCGGCGAGATCGCAGCCGCCCGAGAACCACACCCCAGCCAGGCAGAGCGCCATGGCCGGGCGGCGGCGGTGGTAGGGCAAGGTTTTCTTAGACGCTTTGGTGCACATCTTCGGCTTGGTCCTGGCTGGCTCGCGGGCCGACGCAAGGGTGTTTACAGCGCCGGATGTTTGCATAGAACTAATCCGCAAAAGCCAGCTCCGAAAAACCGAGATCAAGACCACCATGCGCCCAAGTCCGGTCACCGTCTGTGCTCTCCTCGTCGTGCTGCTTGCGGCTTCGCTCCGGCCGGCGGCGGCTCAGATCCCGCGCCCGGCCCCCAGCCAGTGGAAGGCGGACCTGGTCGTCGTCGACAAGAGCGAGAGGACCTTGCAACTAATACGCAACGGCGGCGTGCTCAAGAGCTATGCCATCGCACTGGGCCGGGCTCCTCAGGGCGACAAGCGCATGGAGGGCGACGGCCGCACGCCCGAGGGCGTCTACACCCTGGATTGGCGTAATCCCAACAGCCAGTTCTACCGGGCCATCCACGTGTCCTACCCGCGCCCGGACGACACGGCTCACGCCGACCGCTGGGGCGTCTCCCCGGGCGGGCTGATCATGATCCACGGACTGCCGAACGGCATCGACGACCCGCGCGTCGTCGGCCATCCCCGGATCGACTGGACCGACGGCTGCATCGCCGTGACCAACGACGAGATGGACGAGATCTGGTCGAGCGTCGACGACGGCACGACCATCATCATCTATCCGTAGCGGCCGACTGACCCACCGCCCGGGGCGCCGGCGGAGATTTCCGGGCCCATTCCGCCCTCGGCCGAAAGTCCTCGGGAATTCAACCGCACGGTCGCGTGCGCCCCGATTTCCGGTCGACGCGGGGCATCGGTCAGCCAAAGCGACGGCGGGCTCAAAACCAAAGGTTGACTAACTTGGACTGAATGTTGCTTTTATGGCGACATCAACGACTTCCGAGCGGATCAATGATGACTGGTCACGCCCGCGTGGGGTTCGCCGCGCTCGTTCTCGGTCTCCTCGCCGCGCCAAATGACGCGCCCGCCCAGACGCT
>CAZNHG010000290.1:0-4348 GCA_964572555.1 uncultured Devosiaceae bacterium
CCGGCGATGATGCCGGTGCCTGCCGGAGCCGCGCGCAGCACCACGCGACCCGCCCCATGGCGCCCGTTGACGTCATGGTGCAGCGTGCGGCCTTCGCGCAGCGGCACCCGGATGAGCCCGCGCTTGGCGCCCTCGGTCGCCTTGCGGATGGCCTCGGGCACCTCGCGCGCCTTGCCGTGGCCGAAGCCGACGCGGCCCTTCTGATCGCCGATCACAACCAGCGCGGCGAAGCCGAAGCGCTTGCCGCCCTTGACCACCTTCGCCACGCGATTGATGTGGACTAGGCGATCCACAAATTCGCTTTCGCGCTCCTGAACGTCTCTCATCGGTTCTTACGCTCTTCCTGGTTCGTTCGTTGCGGGTTAGAAGCTCAGCCCGCCTTCACGGGCGGCTTCCGCCAGAGCTTTCACCCGGCCATGATAGATGTAGGCGCCGCGGTCGAAGATCACGTCTTCCACCTTCGCCTTCTTCGCGCGCTCGGCGATCAGCTTGCCGATCTCGACGGCGGCCGTCTGGGTGCCGCCGTTCTTGACCTTGGCCTTGACGTCCTTGTCGAGCGTCGACGCCGCAGCGAGCGTGCGGCCCGTCGAGTCATCGATGATCTGCGCGTAAATGTTCTTGTCGGACCGAAACACGCTCAGCCGCGGACGGCCATTGGCGCGGGCCTTGACGCCCTTGCGGACGCGCATCTTGCGACGGTCCATTCTCTCAAATCGGTTAGCCATCTCAAGCGGTCCTTACTTCTTCTTGCCTTCCTTGCGGAGGATGTATTCGTCCGCGTAGCGGATCCCCTTGCCCTTGTAGGGCTCGGGCGGGCGGTATTCGCGGATGTTGGCCGCGACCTGGCCGACCTGCTGCTTGTCGATCCCCGAGACGATAACCTCGGTGGGCTGCGGCGCAGCGAGGGTGATACCGTCGGGCGCCTGGTGCACGACGTCGTGGCTCAGGCCAAGCGAGAGCTTGAGATCCTTGCCCTGCATCTGCGCGCGATACCCAACGCCCTGGATCGCGAGCTTCTTCTCGAAGCCATCGGTCACACCCGTGACGATGTTCTGGATCAGAGAGCGGAACGTTCCCCACGCAGCGCGCGCCTTCTTGGTGTCGTTCGCCGGCGCCACGACAATGCCTTCGTCGGTCTCGCTCAGGGTCACCAGGTCGTTCACCACGACGTTGAGCTCGCCCTTGGGGCCCTTGGCGGTGACTTTCTTGCCTTCGATGGTGACGGTGGCACCATTGAAAGCGACCGGTTGCTTGCCAGTACGGGACATTTCTCAAACCTTCCCGGTTTCAATTACCTACTTGCCTGCGCCTTCTAGAAGACGCGGCACAAAACCTCACCGCCGACATTCTGCGAGCGGGCTTCGTGATCGGCCATCACGCCCTTGGGCGTGGACAGGATCGAAACGCCGAGGCCGTTCGCATAGGACGGAATGTTCTTCACGGACGCGTAAACACGGCGGCCCGGGCGCGAAACGCGCTCGATATTCCGAATCACGGGCTCGTTGTCCGCATATTTCAGCTCGATGCTGTACTCCGCCAGCCCGTTGTCGAACTTCGTCTCGGAATACCCGCGGATGAAGCCCTCGGACTGCAGTACCTCCAGAACGCGGCGGCGCAGGTTGGAAGCCGGCGTGTCGACGCTGCTCCGGTTGCGCATCTGCGCATTGCGGATGCGGGTCAGCATATCGCCGATGGGATCAGAAACTGACATCTTGGTGTCTCCTTACCAGCTCGACTTCACCAGGCCCGGAATCTGGCCATGGCTACCCAGTTCGCGCATCGCGATACGGCTCATCTTGAGCTTGCGATAGTAACCGCGCGGACGGCCCGACACCTCACAGCGGTTGCGGATGCGCACCTTCGAGGAATTGCGCGGCAACTCCGCCAGCTTCTGGCTCGCCCTGAAGCGCTCCTCGAGCGGGGTGTTCGGGTCCTTGATCTCCGCCTTCAGCGCAGCCCGCTTGGCAGCGTACTTGCTGTTCAGCTCGCGGCGGTGCTTGTTCTTCTCAATAGCGCCTGTCTTAGCCATCTATCGATAATCCTTGTCTCTTCCCTCGGCCCTTACTGGGTGAAGGGGAAGTTGAAAGCCCTGAGAAGCGCGCGCGCTTCGTCGTCGGTCTGCGCCGTGGTGCACACGACAATGTCCATGCCCCACATCTGGTCGACCTGGTCGTAATTGATCTCGGGGAACACGATGTGCTCCTTGATCCCCATAGCGTAGTTGCCGCGCCCGTCGAAACTCTTCGGGTTGAGGCCGCGGAAGTCGCGGACACGCGGCAGCGCGACGTTCACCAGCCGGTCGAGGAACTCGTACATGCGGGCCTTGCGCAGCGTCACCTTGACGCCGATGGGCATGCCTTCACGGACCTTGAAGCCGGCGATGGACTTGCGCGCATGGGTGATCGCCGCCTTCTGGCCGGAGATCAGCTCGAGGTCCTTGGCCGCGGCCTGGACCTTCTTGCTGTCGTTGACGGCCTCGCCGACGCCCATGTTGAGCACGATCTAGTCCAGCTTGGGAACCTCCATGGGGTTCTTGTAGCCGAACTGCTCGGTCAGGCTGGCGCGCACCACGTCGTTGTATTCGGTACGCAGGCGCGGAATGTATGTCGTCTCAGCCATCGATCTTCTCTCCGCTGCGCTTGGCGACGCGGGTCTTCGCCCCGTCCTTGATCTCGAAGCCGACGCGGGTCGGCTTGCCGTCCTTGGGATCCGCGAGCGCCAGGTTCGACAGATGGATCGGCGCCTCGCGCGGATAGATGCCGGCATCCTGCTCGGCACTCTGGCGCGTGTGGCGGCGCACGATGTTGATACCCTGAACCACGGCCTGCGACGACTCGGGAACCACGCGGGTCACCTGCCCGGTCTTGCCCTTGTCCTTGCCCGCCAGAACGACGACGTTATCGCCCTTTTTGATCTTGGCAGCCATTTACAGCACCTCCGGGGCAAGCGAAATGATCTTCATCTGGTTCTTGGCCCGCAGCTCGCGCGGAACCGGGCCGAAAATACGCGTGCCGACCGGTTCACGGTTGTTGTTGAGCAGAACCGCCGCATTGCGGTCGAACCGGATGACGGTGCCATCGGGACGGCGGATGTCGAACGCCGTGCGCACCACGACCGCCTTCATCACCTGACCCTTCTTCACGCGGCCGCGCGGAATGGCATCCTTCACCGAGACAACGATGATATCGCCAACCGATGCATACTTGCGATGCGAGCCGCCCAGCACCTTGATGCACATGACACGACGCGCGCCGGAATTGTCGGCGACATCGAGGTTTGTTTGCATCTGAATCATGACTGGATGCCTTCTTTTTCCAATCGGCCCGGACCTTTTACGGCGGACCGCCTAACTAATTTGTTCTTCGTGCCCGTCAAGTGGTCGGAATGACCATCCAACGCTTGGTCCGCGACTTCGGCGCACATTCCTCGATGCTCACCATGTCGCCGACCTTGGCCGCGTTGGCCTCGTCATGGGCATGGTACTTCTTGGAACGGCGCACCGTCTTTTTCAGAAGCGGATGGGTGAAACGGCGTTCGACGCTCACCACCACCGACTTTTCGTTCTTGTCGGAGACGACCGTCCCCTGCAAAATTCGCTTCGGCATTTCTCGACCCGTTCCTTACGCTTCGCTCTTCTCACGCAGAGCAGTCTGAACCCGGGCGATATCCCGGCGCACCTGGCGTACCCGTGCGGTGTTCTCAAGCTGCTGCGTTGCGCGCTGGAAGCGCAGATTGAACTGTTCCTTCTTCAACGTCTCGAGCTGGTCTTTCAGCTCGTCGGCCGTCTTGGCCCGTACATCACTGATATTCATCTCGGACGCCCCTTAGTCGCCAATGCGGGTAATGAACCGCGTCTTGATCGGAAGCTTCATGGCCCCGAGGCGCAGAGCCTCGCGCGCCACTTCCTCGCTGACGCCGTCGATCTCGAACATCACGCGGCCGGGATGAACGCGGGCGGCCCAGTATTCGGGAGCACCCTTGCCCTTACCCATGCGGACTTCGGTCGGCTTCTTGGAGACCGGCACATCCGGGAACACCCGGATCCACACACGGCCCGCACGCCGCATATAGCGGGTCATAGCGCGGCGGGCCGCCTCAATCTGGCGGGCGGTGACGCGCTCGGGCTCCTGTGCCTTAAGGCCAAACTGACCGAAATTCAACTCGTAACCGCCCTTGGCGGTCCCGTGAATGCGGCCCTTGTGCGCCTTGCGGAATTTCGTACGCTTCGGTTGTAGCATCGATCCGGTTCCTTCTAGCTGGCTGCCGGCTCGCGGCGACGCTGCTGCTGACCGCCATCACCACTGCCTTCGGTGGCGCGGCGCTCGTGCGCCGTGGGGTCGTGCTCCAT
>CAZNHG010000291.1:0-4348 GCA_964572555.1 uncultured Devosiaceae bacterium
AAAGGCCTCGGAGACCGTCTCGGCGGAAGACGCCGAGAAGATGGCCAAGAAGCTCAAAAAGGGCCAGTTCGACCTCGACGATCTCAAAGGTCAGCTTTTGCAGATGAAGAAGATGGGCGGCATGAACTCGCTCATGGGCCTGCTGCCGGGCATGGGCCAGATGAAGAAGGCCATGGCCGGCGCCAATGTCGACGAGAAGGTTTTCGACAGGCAGGTCGCCATCATCAATTCCATGACGAAGAAGGAGCGCGCCCAGCCCGCCCTTCTCAACGCCTCGCGCCGCAAGCGCATCGCCGCCGGCTCGGGCACCCAGGTCTCGGACATCAACAAGCTGATCAAGCAGCACCGCCAGATGGCCGACATGATGAAAAAGGTCGCCAAGGGCGGCGGCGCCGGGGCGCTCGGCGGCCTGATGGGCGGCAAGATGCCCGGCGGCGGGGGCGGCATGCCCGACCCCTCGCAAATGGACCCCCAGCAGCTCGAGCGCATGGCGCGCGAAATGGGCATGGATCCCGCGGCCCTTTCCGGAGGAGGCGAAGGCGGCGGGAAGAAGTCGGCCGCCAGCCAGCTGCCCGACGATTTTTCCAAGCTTGGCGGCGACAAGCCGTCCCTGCCCGGCGTGGGCGCCCCGAAATTCCCCGGCCTGCCGGGGCTTGGCGGCGGCACGCCCGGCAAGAAGAAATGACCTCTAATTGAACGAAACCGGATCCATCCAGTCAGGAGAACACAACCAAGATGGCCCTTAAGATTCGCCTTGCCCGCGCGGGCTCCAACAAGCGCCCCTACTACCACATCGTCGTCGCCGACGCCCGCAAGCCGCGCGACGGCCGCTTCATCGAGCGCATCGGCAAGTACAATCCCATGCTGCCCAAGGACCGCGAGGACCGCATCGAGGTTAACACTGAGCGTGCCAAGTACTGGCTGTCGGTCGGCGCCCAGGCCACCGACCGCGTCGCCCGTTTCCTCGACGCCGAGGGCGTGATGACGCGCACGCCGCGCAACAATCCGCAGAAGGCCCAGCCGGGCCAGAAGGCCCAGGAGCGCGCCGCCGAGCGGGCCCAGGCCGAGGCCGATGCCAAGGCCGCCGCTGAAGAGGCCGCCACCCCTGCTGAAGAAGCTCCGACAGAGGAAGCGCCCGCTGAGGAACCGGCTGCTGAAGAGCAGGCCGAAGAGGCAAAGGCCGAGTAGCCATGGCCGGCACCGGCCGCCGCCCGGGCGCACGGCCCGTGCCCGACGATCACGTCCTCATGGGCCGCATCGGCGCGGCCCATGGCATTTCCGGCGAGGTGCGCATCCAGTCCTTCACCGCGCACCCCGCCGACATCGCCGGCTATTCCCCCTTCGAAACCGACAGGCCGGGCCTGACGGTCACCATAGAGGGCGTGCGGCTGTCGAAGAACGTCGTCATCGCCCGCCTCGCGGAGGTGATCGACCGCACGGCCGCCGAACGGCTGAACGGCGTGGAACTCTACATCCCCCGCGACCGCCTGCCCCCCGCCGACACCGAGGACGAATTCTATCACGCCGACCTGATCGGGCTGGACGTGCGGCTCACCGAGGGCACGAGTGTGGGCACCGTCATCGCCGTGCCCAACTACGGCGCCGGCGACCTGCTCGAGATCGCCGCCGGCGGCACCTCGTCCCAGCTCTACCCCTTCACCCGCGCCATCGTCCCCGAAATTCATGTCGACAAGGGCTATCTGGTGCTCGTGCCGCCCGGGGAGACGACCGCCGGAGAGGACGAATGAGCTTTCGCGCCGACGTCATCACGCTTTTCCCGGAGCTGTTTCCCGGCCCCCTGGGCGCCTCGGTGATCGGCCGGGGGCTCGATGAGGGCCTGTGGACGCTCGCAACCACGCAGCTGCGCGATTTCGCCCCCGACCGGCACCGCACCGTCGACGACACTCCCGCGGGCGGGGGCCCCGGCATGGTGCTCAAACCCGACATCCTCGCCGCCGCGATCGATCACGTCGCCCCGGCCGGCGATCCCCGTCCGCGCCTTCTCATGAGCCCGCGCGGCACCCCGCTCACGCAGGAACGCGTCCACGCGCTTGCAAGAGGCCCGGGCGCGGTCGTGGTGTGCGGGCGTTTCGAGGGCGTCGACCAGCGCGTCATCGAGGCCCGCAACCTCGAGGAAGTCTCGATAGGCGACTACGTCCTCGCTGGCGGCGAGGTCGCCGCCATGGTGCTCCTGGAGGCCGTCGCCCGCCTGATCCCGGGCGTTCTGGGCGCCGCCGACAGCCATGCCGAGGAGAGCTTCGAGGCGGGGCTGCTCGAATACCCGCACTACACCCGTCCCGCCGTCTTCGAGGGCCGGGCCATTCCCGAAATCCTCACCTCCGGCGATCACGGCAAGGTCGCCGCGTGGCGGCGCGCCCAGGCCCGCGCGCTCACCGGGGAGCGCCGTCCCGATCTCGTCGCAAACGAAAACGAAAACTAGAGCGCCGGGCGAAAAAGTGGAATCCGGTTTTTCGTTTAGCCGGCACGACCACTATGAATCCAGATCGTCGGGCAGCAAACCGCGCAAAAATGGCAACAAACCCGCCTCTTGCACCGGATTTCCATTGGACTCGCGCGCAAAGCTCATGTATAGGCGGCGCGACGATTATTTCCGTCCAACCAAGACCGGGTGCCGAAGAACGCCGCAAGACGGCGGTCGGGAGAGTGCCCCTGTGAAAAGATCAGAACGGATAGCGACATGAACATCATCGAGCAGCTCGACAAGGAGCAGGCCGAGGAACTCGCCGCCAAGCGGCCGATTCCCGAATTTTCCCACGGCGACACCGTGCGTGTCTGGGTCAAGGTGCGCGAAGGCACCCGCGATCGCCTTCAGGCCTTCGAAGGCGTGGTGATCGCCCGCGCCGGGTCCGGCATCACCGAGAACTTCACGGTGCGCAAGATTTCCTACGGCGAGGGCGTGGAGCGTGTTTTCCCCGTCTACAGCCCCAACATCGACCGCATCGAGGTTCTGCGCCGCGGCCGCGTGCGCCGCGCCAAGCTCTATTACCTGCGCGACCGCCGCGGCAAGTCGGCTCGCATCTTCGAGTCCACCAAGGCGCGCACCAAGCGCATCCAGGAGGACGAACGCCAGGCCGCCGCCGACGCCCGCGCCCAGCGCGAGAAGGAGCGCGAACAGGCCGCACTCGCCCTCGCCGAGGAAAAGGCGGCTGAAGAAAAGGCCGCAGCCGAGGCCAAGGCCGCCGAGGAAGCCGCCGCCGCGAGCGAGGCACCCGCCGAAGAAGAAGCCAAGAGCGAATAGGCGCGCCGCATAGCGGTCCTTGTTCTTCAAGCCGATTTGAAAGAGTCCGGCCCCGAAAAGGAGCCGGGCTTTTTTCGTGTCGGGCCGGTTGGGAAATGACGCGCACGCGGCAGCCCTCCCCGCGTTGGAGACCGCGCTTCCCTCGTATGCCGAAAGGCTCTACTCTTCTTGAAGGCGTTCAACGTCCCGCCGATCCGGCGGCGATCTTGGGGGAACCGCGATGACGTACACCCCGCCGGACCGCACCGGCCTCGAAGTCTGCCGCATCCGCATGGGCTGCATGTCCTTCGGCGATCCCGGCGGCGACCGGTCCCCGACACCGGTCGGATTCGAATGACGCACCTTCTCGGATTGCCGGGCAGCGCCCGCGCCGGCTCGACCAATCGCGCCCTGCTCGATCTCTTCGCGGCGGCCAGGGCACCCGGCGTGACCATGGACGTCTACGGCGATATGGCGGGCCATCCGGTATTTTCCCCCGACTACGGCACCGACGTCCCCGGGATCATTGCCGCTTTCATCGCGCGTGTGCGGGCGGCGGACGGCCTCGTCATCGCCTGCCCCGAATATGCCGGCGGCATCCCCGGCGGGCTCAAGAACGCCCTCGACTGGCTGGTCTCGGATACTGATGTGCCCAACACACCCGTCATGCTCATCCACGCCTCGAAACGCTCCCATGGCAGCCGCGTTCATTTGCGCGAGGTCCTGCGAACCATGTCGCTGCAGGTCTACGCCGGCGACGAATACGAGCGCCACCTGATCGGCAAGACGCCGGAAGAGGTGGCAGCCCAACTCGGCAGCGACGCGGAGCGGCAGGCGATGACGGAGTGCCTCGCCGGGTTCGTCCGATTCATTGCCGATAGCCGGTAGGGTTCCGTCTCCCGCACCGCCCTGCCGTTTCGCCCCGGCGGCGATACCGAGTTTCAACACTCTCCACCCTCATCTTGAGCTTGTCGAAGGATGCGGGATGGAGAAGCCCGTCACCCGGGCGTTTGCACCAATCTATCCTCGTCCCTTTGAGGTCCCGTATTCTCTGTCCCACGTTCCCGCGGTCGAGCGGAGGTGCACACGAGCGCTTCGCGGGGACGGGCC
>CAZNHG010000292.1:0-4336 GCA_964572555.1 uncultured Devosiaceae bacterium
TGGAGGGCCAGTCGAAGCCGAACCACATCACCATGATCGGCGCGATGCCGATGATGGGGATGGCCGAGACGAAATTGCCCAGCGGCAGGAGCCCGCGCTGCAGGAAGGGCGAGCGGTCGATGAGCACGGCGACGACGAACCCGACCGTGCAGCCCACGGCCCAGCCCACCAGCACTGCCTTGAGGAAGGTCTGCTGGAAGTCGGCCCACAGAGTTCCCACGCTGTTCGCCATGCGCGCGCCGATCATCGAGGGCGGCGGCAACAGGACGCTTGGCACCTCGAACCCGCGCGTCAGCCCTTCCCACAGGACGAGCACGGTGACGCCGAACACCAGCGGCACCGCGATGCCCGTAACGCGCCGCGCCGGGCCCGAGGCGGGCTCGTGGCGCACCAGCCATTCGTTCCCGGCCCAAGCGGCGACCCAGAACGCCAGGGCGGCGGGGATCATCCAGCCGGTCATCGTGCCACCCCCATGCGCTTGAGAACCAGCCGCTGGGCGACGCCGACGAGTACGACAAGACACGCCGCCAGGATCGCCGCCATGAACAGCGCCGACCAGATCTGCACCGTCTGGCCGTAATAGGAACCCGACAACAGCCGCGCGCCCAGCCCGGCAACGGCGCCGGTGGGCAATTCGCCGACGATGGCGCCGGTCAGCGCGATGGCGATGCCCACCTTCATCGAGGTGAACAGGTACGGCAATGCCGCCGGCCAGCGCAGCTTGGTGAGAACCTGGGTGGCGGTGGCGTTATAGGTACGCATCAGGTCGAGTTCGATGGCCTCGGGGCTGCGCAGGCCCTTCACCATGCCCACGGCGATGGGGAAGAAGGCGAGATAGGTCGAGATCAGCGCCTTGGGCAGAAGCCCCGTCAGCCCGATGGCGTTGAGCACCACGATGATCATGGGCGCGATCGCTAGGATCGGCACGGTCTGGCTGGCGATAATCCAGGGCATGAGCGACTTGTCCATCGCCTTGTTGTGGATGATGGCAATGGCCAGCCCCACCCCGAGCGCCGTGCCGATGACGAAGCCGAGAAGCGTCGCCGACAGGGTGATCCAGCCGTGATAGATCAGCGAGCGCTTGGAAGTGGGGTCCATGGCCACGGTCGTGTTCCAAAGCTCCTCGCCCACCTGGTGCGGGGAGGGCAGGACCGGGCGGTCCTGGTTGAGGGTATCGACGGCGAACTTGACCGCCGACCACTCGGTAACGTCCTGGCGCTCGTAAACGCCCATCTGCCAGGGTGTGTTCAGAAGGACCGCGAAGCCGTACCAGACGACCACCAGCGCGGCGACGACCACGAGCACGGGCAGCGCGTTGCCGTGCCACAGTGCGGCCAGCGCGTTGCCGGGGCTAAAGCCGGCTTTCGTCTGGGCGGGGAGGGTCTCGGTCATTTCACTCATTCCGCCGCCTCGGCCTCGTAGGACTGGCCGGCGCGCAGCCCTTCGCGCACGCGGTGGGCCACTTCGAGGAATTCCGGCGACTCGCGGATGTCGAGCGGCCGCTCCGCCGGAAGCGGGCTTTCGATCACATCGGTCACGCGTCCCGGACGCGGCGACATCACGACGATCCTGGTCGAGAGATAAACCGCCTCGGGGATCGAGTGGGTGACGAAGCAGATGGTCTTCTTCGTTTCCGCCCACAACCGCAGGAGCTGCTCGTTGAGGTGGTCGCGCACGATCTCGTCCAGCGCGCCGAACGGCTCGTCCATCAACAGCAGGTCGGCATCGAAGGCGAGCGCCCGCGCGATGGAGGCACGCTGCTGCATGCCGCCGGACAACTGCCAGGGAAACTTCTTCTCGAAGCCGGAGAGATTGACGAGATCGAGGGTGCGCGCAATGCGCTTCTCGCGCTCGGCCTGGGAGATGTTCATGATCTCGAGCGGCAGGGCGACATTGCGCTCGACCGTGCGCCAGGGGAACAGGGCCGGCGCCTGGAACACGTAGCCATAGGAACGGTCGCGCCGGGCGTTTTCCGGGCTGGTGCCGTTGATCCGGACCGTTCCGGCCGTCGGCGCCTCGAGGTCGGCGATCACACGCAGGAACGTGGTCTTGCCGCAGCCCGAGGGGCCGATGAAGGAGACGAATTCGCCTTCGTTGATGTCGAGATCGACATCGGACAAGGCATGTACCGGCCCGTCATTGGTCTGGAAGGTGAGCCCCAGCCCCTTGGCGGAGACGACGGGCGCCCCCCCGGCGCCCTTTGAGCTCTTGGTAGTATCGGTCACGAACGGCACCTATCCCCTTTCAGTGGTCAGAATTCATGCGGCCTCATTCTTCAGGACGCGCCAGGCGGCGATGATGGCATCGACCGACTTGTCAGCGTCCTCCTCGGTCGTCAAATACCCGCTCAGCGACAGGCGCAGCGTCTTGCGGCCGTGCCACACGCCGTGGCTGGGGTAGCAGATCCCCTCGGCCTGAACGCGCGCCAGAACGGCGGCGGTCAGTTGGTCGCCGGTCTCACCCGCGGGACCGAAGGCGACGGCCACCTGGTTGAGATCGACACGGTTGAGAATGTTCACTCCCGGCTCGGCCGCCAGCCGACCAGCCATGCGCCGCGCCAGGCGGCAGTTGCGGATGATCAGGTCGCGCACGCCCTCGGCCCCGAAGGCCTTGAGGGTCGCCCACACCGCGACACCGCGCGCGCGGCGCGAGAGTTCGGGCACGAAATCGACCGGATCGGCGGCCGAGACTGAATTGGGCAGATAGGCGGCCGAATGCCCCATGGCGCGCGCATGGGCGGCCATGTCGCGCACGAGGACGATGCCGCAATCATACGGCACCTGAAGCCATTTATGTCCGTCCACTACCCAGGAGTCGGCGCGTTCCACGCCTTCGATCTGCGGCCGAAGCTCGGGATGGACGTTGGCCCACAGCCCGAACGCTCCGTCGACATGCAGCCAGGCGCCGCGGCTTTCGGCGACGTCGGCGATGGCGCCGATCGGGTCTATCCCGCCGGAATTGATGTTGCCCGCCTGCGCTACGATGATGGTCGGCCCGTCCGGCAGCCCGGCCACGATGTCGGCGAGCGCGTCGGGGCGCATGCGGCCTTCCTCGTCGGCGGGCACGGTGTGCACGCGCGATGCGCCGAAGCCGATCTGGCGCAGCCCTGCCTGGATGGCGGAATGGCATTCCGCGCCCACGGCGACATGCACGGCCGGCGCGCCGAAAAGCCCGTCCTCCTCGGCATCCCAGCCGGCGCGGCGCAGCATTTCGGTGCGCGCCACGGTAAGAGCCGTGGTGTTAGCGGTGGTCCCGCCGGTGCAGATGCCCATCGACGCATCGCGCGGCAGGTCGAGGAGCTCGAGCAGCCAGCGGCGGGCAACTTCCTCCAGGGCGGTGACCGTGGGGGTAAACTCGGTCATCGGGCTGTTCTGGTTCCAGGCGGCGACCAGCATGTCCGCCGCTACCCCCGCCGGGTGCCCGCCGCCGATGACATAGCCGAAAAAGCGCGGATTGCAGCTGTCGGCGAGCCCGTCGACGCTCTTGTCCGCCAATTCGGCGATCACCGCGTCCGAGGATGTGCCCCCGGCAGGCAGGTCCTCGGCGAAGTCGGCGAGTTTGTCGGCAAAGGTCCTGTCGGGGCGGATCGGCGCGTCGATCAGGGCGGCGCGATACTGCGCCGCGGCATCCGCCGCCTGGCGGAACGCCTTTTCATCACCCTTTTCGAAACGCGCCTTCGTCATGCTTACACCCCGCTGGCCGGAATCCCCGTGCGCTCGACCTTACGCGGATGCGTGAGCTCTTTCCACTTCGAGAGTGCAGTGTTCACTGCCTGGAAGGGCTCGCGCTTGACGAACTCGCCATAGCCTTCCTTCGACTTCATCGCCCCTTCCTCGAGCGCCACGTGCCCGCGGGTCAGGGTGAAGCGCGGCAGGCCGGTCACCTTCATGCCCTCGAACACGTTGTAGTCGATGGCCGACTGCTGGGACTTGGCGGAGATCGTCTTTTCCGCCTTGGGGTCCCACACCACGAGGTCTGCATCCGCGCCGACGAGCACGGCACCCTTCCTGGGATAAAGATTGAGGATCTTGGCCGAGTTGGTGGAGGTCGCGGCAACGAACTCGTTCATGGTCAGCCGGCCGGTGCGCACGCCGTGTGTCCACAGAAGCGGCATGCGGTCCTCGAGGCCGCCGGTACCATTGGGAATCTTGGTGAAATCGCCCACGCCATTGCGCTTCTGCTCGGTAGTGAAGGCACAGTGGTCGGTCGCCACCACCTGCAGGGACCCTGCGGAAAGCCCGGCCCACAGCGAATCCTGGTGCTGCTTGTTGCGGAACGGCGGGGACATGACGCGGCGGGCGGAATGATCCCAGTCCTTGTCGAAGTACTCGGATTC
>CAZNHG010000293.1:0-4334 GCA_964572555.1 uncultured Devosiaceae bacterium
ATCTCGATCTCGAAACCCTCGACCTGTTGCAGGAGATGCTGGCCGATTACCCCGGAACTGTCCTCGTCGTCAGCCACGACCGCGATTTCCTCGACCGGGTGGCGACGTCCGTCATCGCCTTCGAGGGGGAAGGGCAGTGGGCCGAATATGCCGGCGGCTATGCCGATATGCTCGCCCAGCGCGGTACGGGCGTGACCGCGCGGCAGGGCGGCAAGAAGAAGCAAAAGAGCGCAACGCCCGGGGCTGACGCATCCGGCAAACCCGCCAAAAGCCGCAAGAAGCTCTCCTTCAACCAGCAGCACGCCCTCAAGACGCTGCCCGAAAGGATTGAAAAGCTCCAGGCCGACATCGCCGGGATGCAGCAACGGCTCGACGATCCGGATTTCTATGCGTCCGATCCGGAAGGCTTCACCAGCTTGTCGAAAGACCTCGCGGCGGCCCAAGATGAACTGGGCCGGTGCGAGGACGAATGGCTCGAACTCGAGCTCCTGCGCGAGGAGCTCGAGGGCTAGGCCGACCGGTCAGTGCCCCGCGTGATGCCGCAGGGCCCTGTCCGCCGCGCTGGACGTCGTCGCGACGCCGTATAGCAGCGCTGCGACGCCCATGCCGATGAACAGCCAGCCGGCGAAGACTGCGCCCTGGCCGAAGCCGATGAACAGGCCCGCCAGGATCAGCGCGGCATGCACCAGGAACCAGCGCAGCATGTGCAGAAAGCCGTAATAGGTCTTCTGATGCCGCCGGTATTCGGTCGGTGACGTGTGGGAAGTTGCCGTTTGTTCCGCCATGATATCCCTCCGCGTCCATTCAGAAGCGGCAATGCGTCAGCCTTATGATAAGCGCTTGTTCCATTAACTTGCAGCGGATGGGCCCAATTATCACGTTTTTGTTATGTATCGGGTAACCATTGGGGCAGGCTGGGCGCGCGTGCTGCCGGGCACCCGTGTACACCTTTCCGCGAAGGCGGGACGCCCTGCGTGCCGTCGGGGGCACAGACACAGGTGATATCGGCTAACCAGCTGGAAGAATTAACGAAAACCGGCGGGTCGGGGAATGGTGTGGCTACCATGACCGCTTCGTTGCGCGCCGCTCATGCGCCGGCTCCGGCCCAGATTTGCGTCCCGAACCCGGTAAGGGACTGCCTGAAAGGGCGAGGGCAACCGCGTGCAATCGTTAAATTTTTAGCCGTCGCGGTAATCACTTGTGTTAACTAAAAATTAGTCCTGTGCTTCCGGAGCGCCCTTTTTTCGGGCACTAGAACAGGACAGTCAGGGTGCCGTCTGTGGTGGCCTGGCCGTCAGTAAATGGCAAACGTGCTGTTTGGACAGTCGCGGGCCACGCGCCAAAGAAACCCATTATAAAGGTCTCTGGACGTGGCCCGGCCGGTTACGGAGCCGGCGGAGCGGGATGACCGTTCGGGACTGTCCGGCGTGCACACCATGGAGGTATGCATGGATCTCGATAGTGCAATTCGCAAGCTGCGCGAAGACAGCGAGCGGGAAAACGCTGCAAAGGCAAATGCTGCACCGCGTGCGGATGCGGAGGAAGCGAGCAAGCTGTCGATCAAATCGATCACCGAAGTGGCCGGACAGTCTTCCGATGCCTCCCGGCGTCAGTACGAGGGCCAGGGTCATGATGAACTCGAACACCAGATGAACCGCCACCGTGCGGACATCGAGTCCATCGAGTCCCAGCTCGCCAAGCTCGACGAGGCGATCAATGTAGAGCAGGCCAAGCTGCGCGACATCCGCGCCTCGCTCGATCAGAAGTATCATTCCCGCGCCCGTCTGATGCATGTGCGCGAGGCGATGGTTCAGTTCGTCCAGGTCCTCGAGGCGCAGGACGCCGACTGAAGGGTTCGGCAGCGGGTCCCGCCTAGGGACGATCGGCTGCCCTAATCGACTGCCCCGGCATGGCGGCCCGCAGGGCCGCCAGGGTCCGCTCACGGGCCCAGTTCGTCCGCTTTCCTTACATTTCCTTAACCACTCGGCACGAACACGCGGGCCTTGGGCCGGCGTGTTCGCGCATTCTTTAATCCGGTGTTTGCCTGAGTGCTTAAACACAGATGCAAAAGGGTCGAATCTATCGCCCGTTTTGCGGCGTTTGACCGGCCGGATAACGCCAACACGTCGGTCAAAGAGGTGCCACCAGCGGATATTCACTATTAGTTTATCAAATGGAATGAACAATATCGAACATACTAAATTATTGGAATCGTTTGTGAAAGTGTGACAACGGCTTTCCCGGAAGATTTAGGCGTTCCCGCAGCGCTTGAGGCCTACATTCGTTTTCGCTAAATCTTCCTGAGCGGCTCTAATATTCGAGTTCGCCGTTTGGGGAATTTATTTTATGCGTTTGACCAAGCAATCTAACTATGCAGTCAGAACTTTGATGTATTGTGCTGCCAACCAGCCAAATTTAAGTCGGGTGAGCGAAATCGCCCGTGCATACTCGATATCGGAACTTTTTCTTTTCAAGCTCATCCGCCCCCTGGTCGAATCCAACATTCTCGAGACGACGCGCGGAAGAAACGGCGGCATTCGACTCGCTCGTCCGGCCAGTGAAATAAGCCTTACCGAGGCCATAAAACTGACCGAAGACAACTTCATGCTCGCCGAATGCTTCGACGGAGGCGAGACGCTTTGTCCGCTCGTCGATCACTGCGAATTCAACAGGGCGCTGAGAGCCGCGCTCGATGCATTCTTTGCCACGCTGGGCGAGTACACGATCGCGGATCTGGTTGCCAACACGACGATGATCCAGGATAAGCTCGGCATCGCCGAAAAGGCGTTGAGGAAACCGGGAGCGGAGAGCGTTCCCGAAGCGAAGCGGGCGGGAGGAGAGTGATGGCCAGGGTAACCGGTATTGGCGGAGTGTTCTTCAAGGCGAAAGATCCCGAGGCGCTTGGCGCCTGGTACGCCGAACATCTCGGCATCGAGAGCAATCCTGTCTGGCAGCAGGAAGCCGGGCCGACCGTATTCGCCCCGTTCCGCGAGGATAGCGACTACTTCGGCGCCGACAGGCGCTTCATGCTCAATCTTCGCGTCGATGATCTCGACGCCATGCTGGCTACGCTCTCAGCGGCCGGCATCGCCGCGGAGACGCGCCCCGAGGAGTGGGACCATCCGGATGTGGGCCGCTTCGCCCGCATACACGACCCGGAAGGCAATCCCATCGAGCTGTGGCAGCCCGCGGGCGGTTCCGGAGCATGAGACGTTCCGGCATTCGTGCCGAAATATCCCGAATCTGAAGAAATGCATCCGCCGGCACTTGCGCGAGCCGGGCCCGCCTGATTGATGAAATCCGAACCTTTGTTGGGAGGAAGACTGTCATGGCGCCCCACAGGATCGCCGTTGTCGGTGTCGGCAAGATCGCAATCGACCAGCATTTGCCGGTCATCGAAAAGAACCCGGATTTCGAACTCGTCGGTGTCGTCAGTAAACGCGGCGTGGCGGTCGATGGTGCGCCGACCTTCACGACGCAACAGGATCTCTTCGAGGTGGTGCCCGATCTGGACGCGGTCGCCAACTGCGTGCCCCCGGCCGCGCGCCCGGCGATGGTGGCCGAGGCGCTCGATGCCGGCAAGCATGTGCTGATCGAAAAGCCGCCCGCCGCCACCGTCTCCGAATTCGACGGCATGGTCGCCCACGCCGCCAGGGCGGGCCGGATCCTGTTCGCCACCTGGCACTCCCAGTTCAACGCCGCTGTCGACAAGACGCGCGCCATTCTCGCCGAGGAGGGTGTGCGGCGCATCACCATCGACTGGCGTGAGAGCGTGCGCAAATGGCACCCGGGCCAGGACTGGGTGTGGCTGCCAGGCGGGTTCGGCGTGTGCGACCCCGGCATCAACGCCCTGTCGATCCTGACCAGGATCATGCCCGAGCCGGTCTTCGTCGATCGCGCCCGCCTCGAGGTGCCCGCCAACCGCCAGACGCCGGTCGCCGCCGAGATCGTGTTCAAGACGCTCGGGCGCGACAAACCCGAGATCACCGCCAGCTTCGACTGGCTCGAGGAAAGCGGCGAGATCTGGACCATCGAGATCCAGACCGGCACCGGACGCCTGCTCAAGCTCGAGGCTGGCGGCGCGAAGCTGGTCTCCGACGGCGCCGAACTGGTCGCCGAGCCCCCCGAGGAGTACGAAGGCATCTACAGGCGCTTCGCCACGCTCCTCGATGAGGGGCAGTCCGACACCCATGGCGACCCCCTGCGCCTGATGGCCGATACCTTCCTCCTCGGTGAGCGGGTGACCGTCGATGCGTTCGAGTGGTAGGTTCCTCCTGTCAGGCGAGGAGGGCACAGTCCATGTACGATCTGATGACCGGCTCGGCGCATCCGCG
>CAZNHG010000294.1:0-4334 GCA_964572555.1 uncultured Devosiaceae bacterium
AATCACTCAAATCTCAAACAGAAAAGAACGTTAACCCGAGTTCGAAGCCCTGGCGGCGGGGCAGGGCTATCTGTCGAAGAGCTTTTTCAGCATGGACGCCATGGGACCTTGCTCGGACTGCTTGTCCTTGTCCTGCAGGGGCTCGGCGGACTCTGGCCGGTTCGTCGGTCCGGGCTTGGCGTCCGCCTTCTTTTCCGGCTGCGGCCCGTCGCCGTTGAGCGCCAGCGCCATCCTGTTCATGAAGTTGGAATCGTTGCCCGTGAGCAGCATTCCGGCATTGTCGCCGATGGCGTCGAGCAGCGGCTCGATCCATTCCAGGTCGGACTTGGCGAAATCGTTGAGGACCCAGCGCTTGACCAGATCCTTGTGGCCGGGATGCCCGATCCCGAGGCGCACGCGGCGGAAGCCGTTGCCGACTACGGGCTCGATGGAGCGCAGGCCATTGTGCCCGCCCGTGCCGCCGCCCATCTTCACGCGCACCTTGCCGGGGGCGAGGTCGAGTTCATCGTAGAACACGGTGATGTCCTCGACGGGTGTCTTGTAGAAGCGCGCGACCTGGCCGAGCGGCTCGCCCGAGCGGTTCATGTAGGTCTGCGGCTTAACGATGAGGGCGCGCTCGCCGTCGACCGTGCCGTCGGCGATCAGGGCGTTGAACTTGGACTTGTAGGCGGGGAAGCCGTGCCGGCGGGCGATGGCGTCGACCGCCATGAAGCCGATGTTGTGCCGGTTGTCTGCATGTTCATCCCCGGGATTGCCGAGGCCGACGAGGAGTTTCATCAGGCGCTCCCGCTCGCATGCCGGTCGTTGCGGAAAGGATGACGGCGGCCGGAAGGGCCGCCGTCACAAGCGAGGTTATTCTTCCTCGCCGCCTTCTTCTCCTTCGCTCTCCCCGGACTCTTCGTCCTCGGCAGCAGCCTCTTCGGCTTCTGCCTCGGCTTCCTCGTCCTCTTCGGACTTGAGAGCCGACGGAGCGGCGATGGTGGCGACTGTGAAGTCGCGGTCGGTGATCGTCGGCGTGACGTCTTCCGGCATGGTAATGGCCGAGATATGCAGCGTGTCGCCAACCTCGGCGCCGGTCAGATCGAACTCGAAGCTTTCAGGGATCGAGTCGGCCGGGCAGCTCACCTCGACGGTGTGGCGCACGACGTTGAGCACGCCGCCGCGCTTCAGGCCGGGGCTTTCTTCCTCGTTGAGGAAGTGGACCGGAACCTCGATGGTCAGGCGGGTGTTTCTGCCCACGCGCAGGAAGTCCACATGCATGATGAAATCGCGCACGGGCTCGAGCTGAAAGTCGCGCGGAATGACGCGGTGCTTCTCGCCGTCCACCTCGACCGTGAGGATGTGGGACATGAAGCCGCCGGAGTAGACGCGCCTGGCGGTTTCCTTGTACGAGATCGCGATAGCGACGGGGGGCTTCTTTTCGCCGTAGATCACGGCAGGGATGAGGCCTTCACGACGCAGATCCCGAGCGGCCCCCTTGCCCACTCGCTCACGCGCCGAAGCCTTCATATCGGCTGCAGCAGCCATTGGATTTCTCCGGTATGTTGGGTGTGATCCCGTTCGCAAAACGGGTCACGCGGGCATCCTCCAGGGGTGACACCCGCTTCATGCGGCGCGTCTATAAGCCAGAAACCCCTCCAGAGCAAGTGCAAACGGGGTGTTTCAGCCCTGGCGCAGCCGGTCCCGCCGAGCCCGCAGGTAGGCGCGTTCGGCCGAGTCCGCCGTCAGCCCAATGGCGCAGGTAAACGCCTCGTAGGCGGCCTCGGCTTGCCCGGCTTCGGCGCACAGGTGTGCCTTGGCGGCCCAGAAGGGCTGGTAGCCGGCCATGCGCGGGTCGTCGGCCAGCGGCGCGACGTCGGCGAGGGCGGCCTGCGGGCCGTCGGTCTCCGCGCGGGCGATGGCGCGGTTGAGGGCGACCACGGGCGATCCCGTCAGCGTCATCAGGTGATCGTAGAGCTTGAGGATGGCCGGCCAGGTGTTCGTGCCGTGCAGGCGCCGGGCGACATGGGCGGATTGGATCGCCGCCTCGATCTGGTAACGGCCGCTGGGGCCGGCTTCGTTGGCTTCGTGCAGAAGGACCTCGGCCATGTCGATCTGTGCCCCGTCCCACAGCGCGACGTTCTGCTCTTCCAGCGGGACGAAAGCGCCCTCGGCGCTGCGGCGCGCGGCGCGGCGGGCTTCGGTATAAAGCATCAGCGCCAGCATGCCCCTGGCCTCGGGCTCGTCCGGCATCAGCGAGACGACGAGCCGGCCGAGCCAGATGGCCTCTCCCGCGATCTCGGGTGTCTCGGTGCCTCCCGCCTCGCTCCATCCCTTGGAATAGGCGGCATAGATCGCCTCGAGCACCGCGTCGAGCCGGCCGGCCAGGTCGTCGTTGCGGCCGGGTACGGCGAAGGGGATGCCGGCCTGCCTGATGCGTGCCTTGGCGCGCACCAGGCGCTGGCCCATCGTCCCCGGCGGCACGAGGAAGGCGGCGGCGATGTCCGCCGCCGTGAAGCCGAGGAGGGTCTGCAGGATAAGGGGCGCGCGCATGCCGCGCTCGATATCGGGATGGGCGCAGGCGAACATCAGCCCCAGCCGCTCGTCCGGAATGTCGCCGCTGTTCCGGGTGGCCGCGTCGATTTCCTCTGCCATGAGCTTTACGTGCTCCTTGCCCGCGTCCCGTGTCTGCCGGCGGCGCGTGGCATCGGTCTGGCGCCGGCGGGCCACGGTGAGAAGCCAGGCGGCCGGGTTGGCGGGCAGGCCGTTGGCGGGCCACTGGACGAGGGCGGAGGCAAAGGCCTCCGCCAGCGCATCCTCGGCACCCGTCACGTCGCGCGTGCGGGCGGCGAGAAAGGCAACGAGGCGCCCGTAGTTCTCGCGGGCGACCCGCTCGGCCGCGCGGTGCGCCTCGCTCTCGTCCGCCGTCATCGGCTGCTCGCGTCGTGTTCCATGACCGGGCGTACCTCGATCACGCCGTACCGGGCGCTGGGACACCGGTTGGCCCATTCGATGGCCTGGTCGATGCCGGGAACGTCGATCAGGAAGTAGCCGGCGAGCTGTTCCCTGGTGTCGGCATAGGGACCGTCGAGAACCTCCGCCTTGCCGCCGCGCACCCTGACGGAAGTCGCCTTGGCGCCCGGGGCCAGCCGTAGTCCGCTCTGATAGGCGACGCCGGCCTTTTCGATGGCCTGGGTGAAGGCGGCGTAGTCGGAGGCCATCTCGGGACCCGCCTTGGTGAGGGCCTCGTCGTCGTGGTGGATCAGCATCATGTAACGCATGTTCGTTTCTCCTTCGGTGGCCGGGGCCGGCGGGCCCCGGTACACCAATGACGCGGACGCATCCGTCATTTCGACTCCAGGCGTGGAAAAATCACTCGGACGCGAATCCGGCCATTAGCGCACGGACCTCGATGGAGCCCCATTGCGCGGCGGGGCACTTCTTCGCCCAGTCGACCGCGTCGTCGATGGTGTCGGCCTCGATGATGTAGAATCCGCCGAGTTGCTCGCGCGTTTCGGCATAGGGACCGTCGTGCACCTTGAGTTCGCCGCCCTGACGCTCGAAATGCAACCCCGTGCCGTCCTCCCGCTTGATGATCTCTCCGCCTTCCATGTTGAGCGTGCGCGCGTCCTTGGTCTGGGCGAGGGGCGACGTCATCACGAAGGCTCCGGCCTTATCGAGCGCGTCCTGGTAGGCGGCCATGTCCGCCATGACGCGTTCCATCTCTTCGGCCGGAATGGCGGCGCCCGCCTGCTCGTCGGCATAAAGCATGAGAAGATACTGCATCGGTCTCGTCCTTTCATTGTCGTGCCGGCACCATAGCGCGGCATCACAATGTCGGGCGAGATCGGCCGATTTCGACAGGAAGGGCGGAAAAAACGCGCTCGGCGCTCATGAGGCCGGACGCGGGGTCCGGAAGCATGCCGATCAGTCGAACAGGCTGGAAACCGACTGCTCGGAGGAGGTTCGTGCAATCGCCTCGCCGATCAGATGGGCGATGGAGATGATGCGGACGTTGTGCGCGGCGCGTACCTGGTCGGTTTCCTCGATGGAGTCCGAGACCACCAGTTCCTTGAGGCTGGACTTGGCGACCCTGTCGGCGGCGCCGTTGGAGAGGACGCCGTGGGTGATGTAGGCGGAGACTTCCTTTGCACCCGCCTTGAGCAGGGCGTCCGCGGCATTCACCAAGGTTCCGCCGGAGTCGACGAGGTCGTCGATCAGGATACAGCTCTGGCCCGAGACGTCGCCGATGATGTTCATCACCTCGGCAACGCCGGCGCGCGGGCGGCGCTTGTCGACGATGGCGAGCGGGGCGCCGATACGGCTGGCGACGTTACGGGCGCGCACCACGCCGC
>CAZNHG010000295.1:0-4292 GCA_964572555.1 uncultured Devosiaceae bacterium
TGCGCTCGCGCTTGAGCCGCGAGAGATAGTCGATGAACAGCCGCCCGTTGAGATGGTCCACCTCGTGCTGCATGCATATCGCGAGCACCCCGTCCGCCTCGCGCTCGACGGCCTCGCCCTCGGGCGTTGTGTAGCGGATACGGACGCTTTCGGGCCGCTCGACCTCCTCGTAGAACTCGGGGATCGACAGGCACCCTTCCTCGCTGATCTCGGTGTCTTCCGAGGTCCACACGATCTCGGGGTTGATCATGGCGATGGGCTCGGGCTCGCTGACATTGCCCTGTTCGTCCTCGCGCCCGCCGACGTCGATCACCACGATCCGCTCCATCACCCCGATCTGCGGGGCGGCCAGCCCGATGCCCGGCGCGTCGTACATCGTCTCGAACATGTCCTTGACGAGTGCGCGCGTGTCGTCGGTGATCTCCGTCACCGGCGCGGCGACCTTTTTCAGGCGCGGATCGGGAATGACGAGGATGGGGCGTATGGCCATGCGTATTCGTTCCGGTGGTTCGATGTTGCCCCGATATCGTATTTTCTGTGGCAGGGGTCAACTCTTGGGGGTGATGGTGCCGTGCCGAACCGGCGGCGTCCCCGCTCGCGCATGCCGGGCCCGTTTCCCGCCCCGCATGCGCGCGAATCTGCTAACAGGAGGCGCATGAACGAGATCATTTTCACACTGGGCGACTGGCCGGTCACCGTCGCTACCGCGCTTCTGGCCGGGGGCGGGCTGGCGCTGGTCCTTCTGGTCGCTTTGCTCGTGGCGGTGCTGCGCGGCAATTCGCGCAAGGCCGAGGAAGCCGCGCAGACGGCGATGGACGGGCTGCGCGCCAACTTCAACCAGCAGATCGCCGAGCGCGACACGCGCATCCGTGAACTCGAAACGCAGCTCAACCAGCAGCGCGAGGTCAATACCGGCCTGCAGGCCGAGGCAGCGGGGCTGCGTGCGCAGATGGAAGAGCACAAGCGCCAGGCCGAGGAGAATCTCGCCCGCTTCCAGAAGGCGCGTCAGCAGATGACCGACGAGTTCAAGGTCATCGCCCAGGACGTGCTCAAGTCGCACGGCGAGACCTTCTCCAAGCAGAACCGCGAGCAGGTGGACACGCTTCTAAAACCCCTGCGCGAGAAGATCACCGAGTTCCACACCGGCTTGATGAAGGACCGCGCGGCAATGGGCGAGCAGATCCGGGCGCTTCTCGAGAGCAACCAGACGATCACGGCGGAAGCCAATAACCTCGCCCGCGCGCTCAAGGGCAGCTCGCAGACGCAAGGGGCCTGGGGCGAGATGATCCTGTCAACGATCCTCGAGCGCTCCGGCTTGCGCGAGGGCGAACAGTATTTCACCCAGCAGAATCACGCCGCCGACGATGGCGGGCGGGTGCGCACCGACGTCGAGATCCTGATGCCCAATGGCGACCGGCTGGTGGTCGACTCCAAGGTCTCGCTGACCGCGTTCGAGGCCTATACCAATGCCGAGGACGAGGGCGAGCAGGCGGTCCAGTTGCAGGCGCATGTCACCTCGATCCGCAACCACATCAAGACGCTCGGCGAGAAGGAATACCAGCGCCACGCCGATAGCGGGCTCGACTACGTGATGATGTTCGTGCCCATCGAGGCGGCGCTCGCCGCCGCGATCAGCCACGATTCACGGCTGTTCGAATACGGCATGAGCCAGGGGGTCATGCTGACCACGCCGACGACGCTGATGACCGTCTTGCGCACCGTGCGCAATGTCTGGGACATCGAGAAGCGCCACCAGAACGCCGAGGAAATCGCCGACCGGGCGGGAAGCCTTTACGACAAGGTGTCGGGGTTCCTCGCGACCATGGACAAGCTGGGCCAGAACATCGACCGTGCCCAGCAGAGCTACGCCGACGCGAAGGGCCAGCTCTCGACGGGGCGCGGCAACGTGCTCCGCCAGGTCGAGATGCTGCGCGAGCTGGGCGCCAAGACCTCCAAGCAGATTCCTGCCGGCTGGCAGGCCGGCGAGGAGGACGGGCCGGCGCGCCTGAGTGTCGAGGGCGGCGACGGGGAAAACGAAGGCGGCAAAGAAGAGTAGCCGTCAGAGCTTCGTGCGCGCCTTGAGGGCCTGCGAAAGCGTCCCCTCATCGAGGTAGTCGAGCTCGCCGCCGACGGGCACGCCATGCGCCAGCCGCGAGACATTGACGCCCGAGCCCGACAGACGGTCCATGATGTAGTGCGCCGTGGTCTGCCCCTCGACGGTGGCATTGACCGCCAGGACGATCTCGGAGAAGTCGCCCGCCCGCGCGATCAGCGAGTCGATGGCGAGGTCCTCGGGCCCCACCCCGTCGAGCGGCGACATCACCCCGCCCAGAACGTGATAGCGCACCGCCCCCACGCCGGCGCGCTCGAGCGCCCACAGGTCGGCGACGTCCTCCACGACGATCAGCAGGCCGCTTTCGGCGCGGCGCGGATCGGTACAGATGGCACAGGGCGAGCGCGTGTCGACATTGCCGCAGGTCTCGCACTCCCTGACAGCCTCGACGGCCCGGTCGAGCGCAGCGGAAAGGGGCATCATCAGCCCCTCCTTCCTCTTGATCAGGTGCAGGACGGCCCGGCGCGCCGATCGCGGCCCCAGCCCCGGCAGGCGCGCCAGGAGCTGGATCAGCTGCTCGATTTCGGGACCACCGGAGGTGTGGCTCATCTGTGCATCAGGCTCCAGCAATCCCTCGCCCATGATGGGAGAGGGGAGGAAAGGCGTGCGCGCCCATACCGGGAAGCGACTTCAGAACGGCAGCTTCATGCCCGGCGGCAGGGGCATATCGCCGGCCACTTCCTGCATCTTCTCGTTCGCCGCCGTCTCGGCCTTGCCTCGTGCATCGGCATGGGCGGCCACGATCAGGTCCTCGATGATCTCGGCGTCGCCGTCCGAGATCAGGCCGGGGTCGATCTTGACCCCGCGCATGTCGCCCTTGGCGGTCAGCGTGACATGCACCATGTCGCCACCCGAGGTGCCGGTGACCTCCATCTTCTGGAGTTCCTCCTGCACCTGGCCCATTTTTTCCTGCAGTTCCTGGGCCTTCTGCATCATGCCCATGAGATCGCGCATCTAGTCGTCTTCCTCGTCTTCGGCCGGCGGGGGCGCCGGGATATCTTCGCTTGCGTCCTCGCGCACCCGCACGTCGACGACGCGCGCGCCGGGGAAGGTCTCGAGCACGGCCTGCACCAGGGGGTCCTCGTGGGCGGCGTCGAACCGGTCCTTGGTTTCCGCCTCGCGCACCTCGCGCAGCGTCGGTGTGTCGGTCTCCTCGCGCGAGACCGTGACCATCCAGGTTCGTCCCGTCCAGCTTTTCAGCCGTGCCGAGAGGGTGGCGATGATGGAGGGGTTGGCCGTCTCGGTCAGCGCCACTTCCAGCCGGCCCTGTTCGAACGCGATGGGGCGCAGATCGGATTCGAGCGCGTGCTTGACAATGAGGTCGCGCTGCTCGCCCGCCAGCGTCACCAGCTCGGCATAGGACTGCGGACTGGCGAACTGGTCGGCCCGGGCCTGCGGCGCGCCGTCGGGCGCGGGCGGGGTCTCGGTCTGCGGCCGCTGGGCGTGCGCCAACGCCGATTGTCCGCCCCCGGAACCGTAACCGCCCCCGTCATAGCCGCCGCCCTGCACCGCCGCGGGGCGCTCGGGCGGGGGGGCTGCCGGGGCGCCGCCCGTATCCGGCTGGTCCGCGAGCTTCTCGATCACCTCGTCGGGGGTGGGCAGGTCGGCCGCGTAGGCCAGCCGGATCAGGATCATCTCGGCGGCCTGCATGCCGTTGCCTGC
The DNA here is from genome assembly GCA_964572555.1 of uncultured Devosiaceae bacterium. GTDB lineage: Bacteria > Pseudomonadota > Alphaproteobacteria > Rhizobiales > Devosiaceae > CAZNHG01. The sequence goes on from CAZNHG010000295.1 coordinate 3,776, forward strand.
GCTCGCCACCTCGCTCAGCCCCGTGCTCAGCATCTGCCAGGTGCGCGTGAGCACCCGCATGCCGAGCTGGGACGCCATCTCGGGGATGCGCGCGCGCTCCTCCGGGGTCAGGGCCGGATCGTCGGCGGCGGCGGGCACGACCTTGAGGCGCGTGACCATGTGCGTGAGATCGGCGAGATCGGCGATAATCGTCTGCGGATCGGCACCGGCGTCGTAGAGCGCCCGCGCCGCGTCGAGCGCCTTGGGCACGGCGCCGCGCATGAGGGTATCGAACAGGTCGATCATTGCCGAGCGGTCCGCCAGCCCGAGCATGGCCTGCACCGTTTCGGCCGTCACCTTGCCGCCCGCGTGAGCGGCGGCCTGGTCGGCCAGCGACAGGCAATCGCGCGCCGATCCCTCGCCCGCGCGCACGATCATCGACAGCGCCCCGGGCTCGATCTCGATGTTCTCCTTGTCGAGAAGCCCCTGGACGTACTCGGTCATCATCGAGCTCGACGCCTGCGAGATAGAGCAACCG
>CAZNHG010000296.1:0-4286 GCA_964572555.1 uncultured Devosiaceae bacterium
CGCCCTTGAAGATCCAGACCTTGATACCGATGATACCGTAGGTCGTCTCCGCTTCGTCGAAGCCGTAGTCGATGTTGGCGCGCAGGGTGTGCAGCGGCACACGGCCCTCGCGATACCACTCGGTGCGCGCAATGTCCGCGCCGCCGAGACGGCCGCCGACGTTGACGCGGATACCACCGGCGCCCATGCGGACCGCGGTTTGCACCGCCCGCTTCATGGCGCGGCGGAACGCGACACGGCGCTCGAGCTGCTGGGCGATGCCCTGGGCGACGAGGTTGGCATCGGTCTCGGGCTTGCGCACCTCGACGATGTTGATGTGCACCTCGGAGTTGGTGAACTTACGCACCTTGTTGCGCAGGCGCTCGATGTCGGCGCCCTTCTTGCCGATCACGATGCCCGGACGGGCCGTGTGGATCGACACGCGGCACTTACGGTGCGGACGCTCGATGACGATCTTGGACACCGCCGCCTGCTTGAGCTCCTTGCTCAACATCTTGCGGATACGCAGGTCTTCCTGCAGCAGATCGCCATACTCGCCCTTGGCCGCGAACCAACGCGAATCCCAGGTGCGATTGATGCCAAGGCGAAAGCCGACGGGATTGATCTTATGGCCCATTAGACGGCCTCCTCAACTTCGCGCACGACAATCGTCAGATGCGAAAATGGTTTCTGAACGCGGGCCGAGCGGCCACGGCCACGGGCATGGAAACGTTTCATGACCAGCGCGTTGCCCACATAGGCCTCCGACACCACAAGTGCGTCGGTGTCGAGATTGTGGTTGTTCTCGGCGTTCGCGACAGCGCTCTCGAGCGTCTTCCTCACGGTGCCGGCGATCCGCTTGGGCGAGAACGAGAGTTCGGCCAGGGCCTTCTCGACGTTCTTGCCCCGGATCTGGGCGGCCACGAGGTTCAGCTTCTGCGGGCTGGTGCGCACCATGCGCGCAACGGCCTTGGCCTCGTTGTCCTTGAGGGCGCGGGGGGTCTTCTGCTTGCCCATCTTACTTCCTCTTGGCCTTCTTGTCGGCCGAATGGCCGTAGTACGTCCGGCTCGGCGAGAACTCGCCGAACTTGTGACCGATCATTTCCTCGGTCACGTTCACCGGAACGTGCTTCTTGCCGTTGTAGACGCCGAAGGTCAGGCCGACGAACTGCGGCAGGATCGTGGAGCGGCGGCTCCAGATCTTGATGACCTCATTACGGCCGCCTTCGCGGACCTTCTCGGCCTTCTTCAACAGGTACCCGTCGACAAACGGGCCTTTCCAAACGGAACGAGTCATCGCTTACCTGCCCTTCCTCTGGTGACGCGAACGCACAATCAGCTTGTCCGTCGCCTTGTTCTTGCGGGTTCTCTTGCCCTTGGTCGGCTTGCCCCACGGGGTCACCGGGTGGCGGCCTCCGGAGGTGCGACCCTCACCACCACCGTGGGGGTGATCGATCGGGTTCATCGCGACACCGCGGGTCGTCGGGCGCTTGCCGAGCCAGCGCTTGCGGCCGGCCTTGCCCAGATTGGTGTTCGAGTGATCCTGGTTGGACACCGCGCCGACCGTCGCCAGGCAGGAGCCGTGCACCAGACGCTGCTCGCCGGACTGCAGGCGGATGATCGCCCAGCCCTGGTCGCGCCCGACATACTGGGCGTAACCGCCGGCCGAGCGCGCCAGCTGGGCGCCCTTGCCCGGCTTCATCTCGATGTTGTGCACGATGGTGCCGACCGGCATCCTCTCGAGCGGCATGGCGTTGCCCGGCTTCACGTCGATCGCGTTGCGCGAGGACATGACCTTGGCGCCGGCCGCCAGCCGCTGCGGGGCAATTATGTAGGCCTGCTCGCCATCGGTGTAGGTCACCAGCGCGATGAAGGCGGTGCGGTTCGGATCGTATTCGAGCCGCTCGACGGTGCCCTCGACGTCAAACTTGGTGCGCTTGAAGTCGATGCGGCGATAGGCGCGCTTGTGACCGCCACCGATATGCCGCGACGTGATGCGGCCGTTGTTGGTGCGCCCGCCGGACTTCGTCAGCCCCTCGGTGAGCTTCTTGACCGGGCCGCCGTTCCACAACTCGGTACGGTCGATGCCGATGAGGGCACGGCGTCCGTCAGAGGTCGGGTTGTACTGTTTCAAAGCCATTTTATCTTACCTCGTTCCCTCTTACAGGCCCGTCGCGATATCGATGGACTGGCCCTCGGCGAGGGTCACGACAGCTTTCTTCACGTCCTTGCGCCGGCCGGTGACGCCGCGGAAGCGCTTGACCTTGCCCTTGCGCACATGGGTGTTGACCGCCGTCACCTTGACCGAGAACAGCTTCTCGACAGCCTGCTTGATCTCGGGCTTGGTGGCATCGACCGCCACGTCGAACACGACCTGGCTGTACTCCGACGCCATGGTCGACTTCTCGGTCACCACCGGGTTGCGGATGATGTCGTAGTTCGAAAACTTGCTCATGCGAACCGCGCCTCCAGCGCCTCGATTGCAGCCTTGGTCAGCACGAGCTTCCTGCGGCGCAGGATGTCATAGACATTGATGCCCTGAACCGGAAGCACGTCGATCTGCGGAATGTTCCGCGCGGCGAGTGCAAAGTTGTTGTCCACCTCGGCACCGTCGATGATGAGCGCGTTGGACAGGTCCAGATCGCCGAACGCCTTGCGCAGCGCGGACGTCTTGGGGTCCTTGACCGCGGCCTTGTCGATCACGACGAGTTCGCCGGCCTTCGCCTTGGCGCTGAGCGCGTGCTTGAGCGCCAGGGAGCGGATCTTCTTGGGCAGTTCGATCGCGTGGCTGCGCGGTGTGGGACCGAAGGCCCGGCCGCCGCTGCGGAAGATGCCGACCTTGCGCGAGCCGTGACGCGCGCCGCCGGAGCCCTTCTGGCGCACGAACTTCTTGGTCGTTCCCGACACCTCGCCGCGGTTCTTCACATCGTGCGTGCCCGCCTGGCGCTTGAGGAGCTGATAGCGCACCATGCGCTGCAGGATGTCCTCACGCGGCTCGAGGCCGAACACGTGATCGGGCACGGTTACCTTGCCCGAGCTCTTGCCCTCAAGGGTTTGTACGCTGAGTTCCATTATTCCTCACCCCCTTCGGCGGCTGCTTCTACCGCGGCCGGGGCCTCGGCCTTGGCTGCGGAACCTTCCGGCGCCGTGAACGAGCCGGGAACCGCCGCGCCTTCCGGCATGGGCTTCTTGATGGCGTCGCGGATCATGATCCAGCCGCCCTTGGAGCCGGGCACCGAGCCCTGCACCATGATCAGGCCGCGCTCCACGTCGATCTTGACGACCTTGATGTTCTGCGTGGTGACGCGCTCACTGCCGAGATGGCCGGCCATCTTCTTGCCCTTGAAGACCTTGCCCGGATCCTGCATCTGACCGGTCGAGCCGTGGGCGCGGTGGGAAATCGACACACCGTGCGTTTCCTCGAGGCCGCCGAAGTTGTGGCGCTTCATCGCACCGGCAAAGCCCTTGCCGATCGAGGTGCCGGTCACGTCGACGAGCTGCCCCACGGCGAAGTGGTCCGCAAGCATGGAGGAGCCGACCTCGATGAGGTTGTCCGCGCTCACGCGGAACTCGGCGACATGCCGCTTGGGCTCGACCCGGGCCACCGCGAACTGGCCGCGCTGTGCCTTGGGCGTATTCTTGGCCTTGGCCACTCCGGCGCCGAGTTGCAGCGCGGTGTAGCCGTCCTTCTCTTCCGTCCGCTGGCCCACCACCTGGCAGTTCTGCAGACCCAGCACCGTGACCGGCACGTGGGTGCCGTCCTCGGTGAATATGCGGGTCATGCCCAGCTTCTGTGCGATCACTCCAGAACGCATCGGTCCAAACCTTTGTTTTGTATACCTTAGAGCTTGATCTCGACGTCGACGCCGGCGGCGAGGTCAAGCTTCATCAGTGCGTCGACGGTCTGCGGAGTCGGGTCCACAATGTCCAGGAGACGCTTGTGGGTCCGGATCTCGAACTGCTCGCGGGACTTCTTGTCCACGTGCGGCGACCGATTGACGGTGTATTTCTCAATTCGCGTCGGCAGCGGGATCGGGCCACGGACCTGCGCACCGGTGCGCTTCGCCGTGTTGACGATTTCGCGCGTCGAGGTGTCAAGGACACGATGGTCGAACGCCTTGAGCCGTATGCGAATATTCTGGCCGTTCATAGTTGTTATCCTGGCTTGAGTGAACCGCGGCATGCCCGAAGGCACGCCGCGTCCATCGAATCCTTAGGTTACTCGACGATTTTGGAGACGACGCCGGAGCCGACGGTACGGCCGCCCTCGCGGATGGCGAAACGCAGCTTCTCCTCCATGGCGATCG